>JAADFQ010000028.1 GCA_013152835.1 FCB group bacterium | reverse complement strand
AAATCATCTCCGAGGGGGTAAATCATTACCGGTCCCGGGAACGATCCTTCCTGGTCATTACCCATTACCAGCGCCTGCTGTCTTACATCGTTCCCGACGTAATTCACGTTCTGATTGATGGACGGATCGTCAAATCGGGCGGGAAGGAACTGGCAGACACCCTGGAGGAAAAAGGTTACGCATGGCTGGAAACCGATTAAGCGTCGACCGCATCGTCCGCGCGGCGCCGGACCCGAGTTCCGCCGATCCCGACCGTCAGGCGGCCCTGGCCGCGTTGCGTAAATCAGGCTTTCCCTCCTCTCGCCACGAAGACTGGCGGCATAATCGCCGTCTGCCCTTTGGCGGCGTTGACTTAACACGGCCGCCGAAACCGGCGCCCCCGGACACTGCAAAAACCCCCTTCACTGCCTTTCCGCAACTATCCATCCTGGATGGGTATTCTTTTCCTGGAAAAATATTTCAACCCTGGTTAGCATCCCGGAAGGATTTTCAATTTCTACCGGGTCAGAACCCCTTCTTCGATCTTAACATGGTCCTGAGTCCCGATCCGGTCTTTCTGGCCTTCCCGCCGGACACCTTGGAAACCACGCCTTTTTACTTTCCAATTCGGGATACTGGAAACGCCGGATTAACGCATCCCCGACTGCATTTGACCGTCCGTTCCGGCAGCAATGTAACCGTATTGATCCAACAGTTTTCTGGCAACGGGAACGCCACTGCCCGGAATCTGGCGCTGACGGTTCATCTGGAACCTATGGCCCATCTGACCCTCTTTACCCTGGATGAAACCATGCCCGGTGACACTCGGATGGTCTCCGCTTTTTTAACCCAGGACCGGGATAGTACCCTTAACTGGACTCACCTGAGCCTGGCCAAAGGGCAATCACGGCTGGACATCCAGGCTATCCTGGAAGATGAAGGTGGGGAATTGAACATTCAAGCCTTGGGACTGGTCAGCGACTCAGCGGAAGCGGATATTCATTCCGTCATTACCCACGCGGCGCCCAACACCACCAGCCGGGAAGCGGTGAAAAATGTACTCTCCCATAACGCCCACGGTATTTTTAACGGAAAAGTAGTGGTGAGGCCCCATGCCGTTCAGACCGACTCCCGGCAATCCAATCGTAATCTGCTTCTGAGTTCCACCGCCCGTATGTATTCCAATCCCCAATTGGAAATTTATGCCGACGATGTGCGCTGTTCTCACGGATCAGCCACTGGGCAATTGGACCCGGATCAACTCTTTTATCTTCAAACCCGTGGACTGGATACGCTTCAGAGCACAGCATTGTTGATTCAGGGCTTTGCCCGGGAAATTCTGGACCATTTTACTGAACCCGCGATTTTAGACTACGGCTTGGCTCGGCTTGCGGCCTGGCTGAACCCCGAAGGACGCCCCCATGACTGATTCCATCGATCCCAACCGCATTATCCCTCTGGAACGGGATGTCGACGTTCACCTGATCCCTTCCGGTGAACGGGTGACGCTGCTCAAAGGCGAACCGGTGCGCATCACCCAGGCTCTGGGTGGTACTTACACTATTGTCTGCAACGGCAACATGTTTCAACTGGCCGGAGAGGACGCCGACGCCCTGGGTCACGCACCAGAACCAGACACCGCCTCCGAAGCGGACAGTGAAGACGAACTTGAAGGCGAATTCCGGGAATCGGTCATCTGGGACCAGTTGAAAACCTGCTATGACCCGGAAATCCCCATTAACATCGTGGACCTGGGTCTGATATACGACTGCACGATTCTGAACGCAACCAAACCTGGAAAAAAAAAAAAAAATTGTCCATATTAAAATGACCCTCACGGCGCCCGGCTGCGGCATGGGCGGTGTCATTGCCGGGGAAGCGGAACGGAAAATCAGAGCCATTCCCGGTGTGGAAGACGTGCTCGTTGAACTGGTCTGGGAACCACCGTGGAATAAAGACATGATTACCGAAGCCGCCCGGCTTCAACTGGGGTTGTTTTAATGGATTTGACCGACGGATTGAACGGCTGTCGCCAGGATTTTCCCTTTTTCCGGGCTCCGGAGGCCCCCAATCGGATCTACCTGGATAGCGCCGCCACGACCCAGAAACCGCAGGTCGTGCTGGATCGGTTACTGCAGTATTACACAAAGGAAAACGCCAATGTTCACCGGGGTCTTTATGACCTCAGTTCCCGCGCTACCGAAAGCTACGAGGCCGTCCGAAACACGGTGGCCCGGTTTCTGAATGTTCCCGATTCCCGGTCTGTCATTTTCACCCGGGGCGCCACTGAGTCCATCAACCTGGTGGCCTATGCCTGGGGCCGGCATCAACTGCGGGCTGGGGACGAAATTCTGGTCACTGAGATGGAACACCACAGCAATCTGATTCCCTGGCAGGAAACCGCCCGGGTCACCGGCGCCCGATTGCGATTCCTCCCTGTCGCGGATGATGGCACCCTGGACCTGACGGACCTGGACCATCTCCTTACACCCCGGACCAAATTGCTGGCCTGTGTTCATCAATCCAATGTCCTGGGCACGATTAATCCGGTACGGGACTTGATCCGAAGGGCAAAACAGGTAGGCGCCGTAACCCTCATCGACGGGGCTCAGAGTGTCCCTCATCAACCGGTAAATTATGTCGATTTGGGCTGCGATTTCTTAGTGTTTTCTGGTCACAAACTGGGCGCACCTACCGGCGTGGGGGTCCTGATCGGGAATCCGGATCTGCTGGAGCAGATGCCGCCCTTCCTCACCGGTGGCGAAATGATCGACGAAGTATTCCGGGATCACGCTACCTGGAATACCATTCCCCATAAATTTGAAGCGGGAACACCCAACATTGCCCAGGTCATTGCCCTGGGAACGGCCATCGAATACCTGGAGCGCCTGGGATTGGAAGCGATTCATACTTACGGTCAGGAACTACTGACTTATGCCCTGGAGACTTTGTCCGCCGTACCCGGGATCCGCTTTTTCGGTCCTGGAAAACACCAGGGCCCGGTGATCAGTTTCACGCTGGAAGGGACTCATCCCCAGGATGTGGAATTCGTACTCAACAAGGAAGGAATTGCGGTTCGTACCGGTCACCACTGCGCTCAACCGCTCCTGAAGCACTTCGGCGTGAGCTCCCTTATCCGGGCCAGTTTTTACATCTATTCCACTCGGGACGATGTTCAGTGCCTACGGGACGCCCTAATCAAGGCGCGGGAATTTTTCTCCTGATTCCACTTCGCTATGAATAAATTCTTTCGTTTCTTTCAATTGAGAACCCTATGAATACAACTAAACGAGTATCCTGGTCCCAATATTTCATGAATATTGCCCGGGAAGTGGCCACCCGGTCCACATGCGACCGCAAGCACGTGGGGGCAGTGATCGTCCGGGGAAAGACGATTTTATCCACCGGTTACAACGGCAGCATCCGGGGCCTGCCCCACTGTGATGTTACGGGGCATGAAATGGAGGACGGGCACTGTGTCCGGACGGTCCACGCCGAAGCCAATGCCATTGTCCAGGCCGCCCGCCACGGGGTCCGGATTGAAGATTCGGAAATCTATGTTACCGCCTCCCCCTGTTATCATTGTTTCAAACTAATTGCCAATGCCGGAATTAAAAAAATCTATTATGATGAATTTTATCGCGAGGAGCGAATCATTGCCCACGCCCGGGAAGCGGGAATTGAATTGGTGGAATTGACATTGAATAACGACTGAATCTTAATTCAGGATTTTTGTTAGGTATAAACAGCGGAACGAACATCCGGTTATCAATAACAATAATATTGAATTTATCATGGAAAAAGAGTTATGCTTTCTTGTTCAAATAAAATGGGAAGTACCATAAATGTTCAAAAAATTTGCGTATATTTTTTGGGGACTAATAATAATCATTTCCTGCGATACTGGTCAGAATCCAGTAACCGATACAAGTAATCCCCAGATAAGTCTTTCCAGGGTCTTAATAACTTCCACTTCAATTCCACCGGATGTGGATGAGATTATTGGGATATTATCTAACACAGACGGTGATTCATTCTCCAACACCTTCACTATCGAAAATGATTCTGCTTATTGCGTTTTTGAAGATGTACCGGTTGGAACCTGGAATATTGATGTTTCAGCGTATTTTGAGGGTCAACTAACTTACCATGGAACCGCCTCCGTGGAAGTTTTGGAGAATATGATTACTTCGATAAATATATTCATGGAACGGATTAACGGTGTTGGTTCAATTCATATCGGACTGACCTGGGATACAGACGGATATGAAACGTACAATTATTCTTTTAATGACAATTCTCTGGCGGGATGGTATGGGCCGGCTGATTTGGCAGTAATTAATCAGAAATTACATGTATCTTCTGTCAGCGGGTATGAAAATTATTGTTTTACATATCATACAATTCAAGCTGACGGTGATCAACACTTTGTTGATGGAGAAATTGAGATTGATATTTATCCTGAAGATGGTACTTATCATTTTGGGACCAAAGGAGCAACAAATTCCTTCATTGGTGAGTTAGTTTATGCAATCCAGGTTGTTTTCCGAAGTGATACCGTATATGTCGTACAAAACGCAAATACTTCCAATTGGCCCGAAAATACAGATTATTCTTTTTCCCCTTATCAGTGGTACAGGCTAAGATTCAGATTTGATAATAATGCCGGTGAAAAAGGAAAATTTGATTTCTGGATAACTGATTTAAGTGATACGAACACCGTTTACCTGGGGCAGTATAATTACAAAGCGCCCTACGGCAGTTTAATCGGTGTAAATCAATTCGTTCTGGCGGTAGGTGATCCGGCAGGTACTAATATTAAAGAGGGAATATTTGACAATATCGAATTTTGGGTCAGATAACTAATTTCTAAAGCTTTTTAGTAATGAACCGATTATGAATAAAATCATTATCGCCGTTTCAATCCTGATTATATCATGTGATCTTGCGGATACATCCCTAACCAGCGATGATACCCGGATCATTCCCGATATCCAATTAACAGCGGCCCGTAATGCCCGGGATAATTCGATCCATTATCTGACCAAGGTGTATATCCGCAATGAAGCCGGCGATGAATTAAAGATTGCCGATGGCGGCGTCTGGATCAATGACGTGAAAATGGTCCCGCCTTCCACCACCATATTCCCGATTGAGGATTACCACAGTTACTACAAAAGCACTGTACGCCTCAATCCTGATTCCTTATATACTATCAGAATCCTGAATTCGGACAGCACGGAAAATTTTGCCTGGATTCTCACTCCCGATATCGATCTCACTGTCTTGAACATACCGGAGCGCTATCCCCGAAAAACCACCCTTACACTGTCCTGGCAGAACACAGATTTCCGTTATCCGCAACAGATCCATATTGATCTCTACGATGCGGATGCCGGAAAGTATAAAAATGATGCTACGCTCCTGATCGAGTACCCGTACACCGGCAGCTATACCATCAACAGAAAATATATCAAACATACCAATGTCAGCGACGAAGTGAGTGCGGAAATGAAAATTATCCTGATTGCGGAAACACTGGGAGCGTTGGATAATACACTTCCTGTTGAAAGCAAAATTAAGGCCCAGTTTACAATCTATAAAACCCTGGAAATCTATTAATCACCGCACCACCGTCAAACCACGGTACGGGTGATACGTATCTTGAAAGGTATGTAACTCAAAATTCGCTCTCCGGGTAATCCCCTGTTTTTCTAAAATACCGAATACTCAAACCGCCCCGTGGTGAGCGCCGTTGAAAGCATCTTCCTGAAAAGGATAATCTCTGAATACCGATAAATTTTAAAGTGGCGGGTTTCGCGGACCCGGGCCATTTCTTTCCCGGGACTATCCGTAAGCAACCGGTGGGTTTTCATCGGTTCCTTCAACCAGTCCCGATGCCAGGCTACCAACACCGCCGTTTCATCCGAATCGCATTGCAGCGACAAACCGATTTCATCCTTTTTCAGCTTCCGTTCGAATTGCCACAGCGTGGAAAACCGAAATTCCCCTGATCGGAAATAGCGATCCCGTTTTTCCCAATCGAAAGTGATACGCTTCCCGGAACGCGTATCCACGATAATACCGTCGTCGCGATAATTTTCGGTCTGATAAATTTGCATCACCAGGGAAAGTCCGTCCCTTTGTTTATTAAATAAGTCAGTGAACTTTTTTAAACTGGCTTCATGGTGGGGATACATGGAAGGACGTTTCATTGTAAACTCCGTCATTATCACTGAAAATATTCTGATGATTCATAGGGCAATGATTTCAGCAAATTTACAATTATAAGGGAACGAAAGAAATGCCGATTTCAGCAGAACAAGTTCTACAAAAAAGGACTCCGATTCATCATTTCAGTGTTCGTAGAACTTTCCGTAATGAACCGGCATCATTCCGTTGAAATGACGGAATAAATATCCTAAATTATTTCATTGTACCTGATCCGATGTGGAAAACTGGTCAAAGGAGTTTCGGGATGAATAATATTTTCTTAACAAACAAACTTGATATACCCAATGGAATATTGGCAATTAAGGATGTAATAAAATGATCGTGCTGATTCACCTGTTTTTGAATATATCATCATGAATAGTCGCCCTATACTGACGGCCCTGTTGCTAGGTACTGCGCTGCTCTCCGCCAGGGAAAATCCCGCCCGCTCCCATCGGAAATCTTTTCAAATGGAGGGAACCGGACAATTTAACGGTAACCGCATTGCCAGTGATCTGGAAAATAATGGAATGATTGTTAGCCATCGTATTACCGGACACAGCGGGTTGGAATGGCCGCAAGATAATCATACCTATGCTGTATTTGCATCCGGGTTATGGCTGGCCGGAAAAGTCAATGGCGATATACGCACAGCCTGTGCCGAATACGGACCGGAACGGAGCCCCGGCCCCTGGGGCAGTGATTCTCTTGATCCCGGCCGGAAATTATTTTCCGTATATAAAAGTGACCTGGCGAATCCGGGAAATAATGATGATTTTCAAAACTGGCCGGTTGATCTGGGCGCTCCCTGGGTCGATATTGACGAAGACGGCCTTTATAATCCGCTGCCCAACGGCCCTGATCATCCCGAGTTTATCGGCGATCAGGTCATCTGGTATGTGAGCAATGATGGTGATGTGGCTTCGCATGGTATCTTTGGAACGGAACCCTTGGGAGTTGAAGTCCAAACAACCATCTTCGGTCTGAAGCGTACGAATGCGTTGGGCGACATTATGTTTGTTAAAGAGTTAATTATTAATAAGGGAGGGCATACAATTGATGACATGTATGTTGGAGTCTGGTCCGATCCGGATTTAGGTAATGCCGGCGATGACTTTGTCGGTTGTGACACAACGCTGGGGATGGGGATCTGTTATAATGACGGCATGGATGGTGATTATGAAAATTTTCCGGGAGGAACGCCGGCTATAGGTTATGATTTTTTCCAGGGGCCCATGATCCCCTCAATCGGTGACACGGCTTATTCATTCGGGCGCTACCATGTGAATAAGAGAAACCTGAGGATGACCGCTTTCCGCAATGTGAACAAAGCAATGTGGAGTATCTTTCATGATCCGGATGATCAGTTTGAGGCTTATTTCGCCCTGGCCGGCTTGGACAATCGTGGACAACCGATTATTAATCCCGCAACTTCTCAGGTCACCACATTTATGGTCCCGGGTGATCCCAACCTGGATTCAGGTCCCAATGATGATATCTGGATTGATCGTGATACCGAGTATTCCGGGGATAAACGATTTTTAATATCCTCGGGGCCTTTCACCATGGCGCCGGGAGACAGCCAGGAAGTGGTCTACGGGATTTTTCTGGCCGCCGACGGTGATCCTCTGGATTCGTATACCAAGGTGAAAGAAGTGGACCAGATCGCCCAACTTCTCTATGATGCTCATTTTATCATTAGTCCCGACCCGCCGATCCCTGAAGTTCGGGCCACAACGTATGCTGACGAAGTGATTCTGACCTGGGATGATGCGGCGGATGATTACTACACAACGGATAATATTAATCTTCTTCCGGTTCCCGTCTCGTATGACACGGTATGGACTACCGTGATCCTGGACAGCATAATCGTGACCCTTGATACGGTCGTCACGGAGCCGGGCGATACCTTGATCGTTACGACCATTGACACTACATTTTATTATCAACAGGAGATTGAAACCATCGATACGACCTTTCAGGGAGAACCCACCCACTTTAGTTTTGAAGGATATAATGTATATCAGATCGACCATCCCCTGTCGCCAACGAAAAAAAGAAAAATAGCCACTTACGACCGTATCAATGGCGTTACCGATATTTTCGATGATATCTTCGACCGAAACTGGGGTACATATATTAACATACGTGTTCAGCACGGTTCCGATTCCGGTATTCGGCACTATACCCGGATTACCGAGGATTGGTTGAACAACAATTCACCGCTTAAAATAAACCGCGAATATTATTTTGCGGTTTCCGCCTATGGATATAATCCCTACGGCATCCCCAAGACTTTGGAAAGTAAGCCGTCGGTGGTCACCGTGCGGATCGAAAGATCCGGTACCTGGGATTATACCGACACATTGGGCACATATGGTTCCGTCGTGTATGCCGATCATATTGCCGGTACCTCTGAGGGACAGGTTAAAATCACCGTAATTGACCCCAAGCAGGTGACCGGGGAATCCTATACCGTGACCCTGGATGATTACACCGTCATTGATGGAGATACATCATTGACTATTAACTGGTCCCTTGCCAATACAACCACCGGAGAAACACTGATTGCCAACAGTACCATCTTTAGCGGCCAGAATATTCTTACCGGGGAGGACATGGGACTGTCTTCAATACCGGTCGTCGATGGTTTTCAGTTGGAGGTGCAATCCCCTACCGCGGATTTACATTCCATCAGCGTGGTGGCCAACGCCGATGGTCCGATCAATCCGCCGGTCGACGGTTTAGCCTATTGGTTTTTCCCTTCCTACCTGATTGCCGATGGTGGTTACAGCAATCAACAGGTAACCACGAATACAATTTGGTTTTTCGATATCGGACCTCAGTATGGTTTTAATGAAACCGCTATGATGGATTCAATGTTTGCCTATACCGGCGGAATCGGTCATGCTCTTACCGGTATTGGCGTTCTGCTACCGGATGATTTTGAAATTCGTTTCACGGGTAACGGAGAAGCTATTGATTATTGGGGAACCGGCGCTGTCGTTGCCGTTCCCTTTGAATGGTGGAATGTGGGCACTTCCGATGATCCCTCGGATGATTTCCGGATGATCGTGTATCTACGGGACGAAGACAATAATCAGGAATGGAACCTTCAGTTTGGTCGGGAAGAAGCGGACCATGCTACATCCGGTGGGCTCAATGATCCCTGGACGGATCGCATCTATGTCCTGTCCCCGGTGGATGAAACCCCCGGTAGCACCGGTCATGATGCCTTCATGGCGGCTTATGAATCGGGCGGGTCATTACCACCCTGGACCGCCGGGCCCGGCGATAATGATCCTGGCGGGCCTCTGGACGCCTGGAATGCCTTCAGTCACGTGGTTTTTATGATCTGGAACGGCGGCGACGTTGTGGCAGCGACCTCACCGGCGGACTATTCCGCGCAAGTTCCGGAAACCGGAACCATTTTTCGAATAACGACCAATAAACCCGGTACATCCGCCGATGTATATACGTTCAATACAGAGCGTCTGAAGGGGAAAACCCTGGTTTATGATCCGCATAAAATTACCGTCTGGCCCAATCCTTATTTCGCCTATAACCCTGAAGAGTCGGTTTATGGTGGGTCACGAATGGTGTTTTCCGGGCTACCCGAATCCGGCACCTGCATCATTCGAATTTTTAATCTGGCCGGTCAGGTCGTTCGAGTTATCGATCATTCCAATCAGGGTACTCAGACTCAAGTCTGGGATTTAACCAATAATTATGGCATCGCCAGTGGAATGTATATCGCTTTCATTGAAACTGCTCGCGGTAGTGTTATCCGAAAATTAGCTGTCATCAATTAAATCCGGGTAACAGGGAATTGTCTTTTTCCTTCCTCCTATCCCACCGGATATCCCGATATTGTGTGACATACGGGATACGTGATGAGTAATAAGTAATTATTTAATTCATGGTATCGGTTGCTTGTCTCCGGATTATCTCAACTAAGTTATACGTTTATCCGAGGTCATTTCCATACCTTAGCCTTGATCCCACGGGATCTCCCGATCCTGTGAGACATACGGAATAACCAGCAAGCAAGTTCAGGAGACCTTGCGGTATAGATACAACGTATTGTTTAAATGCGGATACTGAATTATAGGTCCTGTCTATTGGCCACGGATAGAGCCCTTATTCCACTAGCTCGTTCACCATCGGTTTTACCCGGGATACGCCCACACCGGTTTTCACCAAAACAACCCCCGGGAAATCAACCTGAAAAAGACTAAATTTATTGTCATTATGCAATCAGATTATGTCCACTAGTCCTCAGCCACCAGCCATCGAAATCCGGGGGTTAACCAAATCCTATGGCGATACAGTGGCCCTCCGTGGTGTGGACCTTACGCTCCGGGAAGGTCAGTTTTACGGACTGTTGGGACCCAACGGCGCCGGGAAATCCACAACGATCAACATCCTTACGGGGCTGGTTCGCCGGGAAGGGGGCAC
>JAADFQ010000027.1 GCA_013152835.1 FCB group bacterium | reverse complement strand
TTTCGGTAAGAAAAACGGTAATCAGATAGACCAGGGCCAGGAGGAGATGGGGTTGCCAGTTCCCGGGGAACAGACCCGCGGTTTGCGTAAGAATTTTACCCAACACATCGGCGGTTCCGGTTGACTGGATAGCAAAACCCATGGGAATCATGGCCGCAATCAGAATAATGACCTGCCAGTGAATGGAGGCGTACGCTTCATTGGAACCTAAAACCCGGAAAACCATCAATAGCACGACTCCGATCAGAGCGCCGATCAGAGCGCCCTGAACAATCGGGACCCATTGGATCGCTGCCAGTAATACAACGACAGCAATTACAATCGGACTTAACCACCAGAATCGAATTTTTTTCAGATCCGCTTCCATTTCATCCATGATAATAAAATCGCTACTTCGGGATAATTCATGAATTTTACTCCGGGAACCATAAATCAGAAGTGTGTCAAAGGGGCGAATAATAGCATGGGCGATTTTTCGCCGGAGGATGTCTCCTTCCCGACGAATTGCCAAGACAAAACTCCCGAACCGGCGACGGAAATTGGCTTCTTTAAGGCTTTGTCCCACCAGGGCAGATTTATCCGTCACAATACATTCAATCAGTACATTATCCGCCTGAACCAATTCTTTTTGGGTGAGTTTTTCATCCGTAAGCAGGGCAATCTTTTCAATATCTTTCATCCGAATGAAATTATCCACCGTACCCCTGACGAATAAAATGTCCCCAACCCGCAATTCCGTATTCCGGATATTGCTGGTAATTAATTCCCCTTCCCGCTGAATATCCAAAACGGTAATGTCGTAATTCCGGTTAATCCCTCGCTCCAGAATGGTTTTTCCTTTCAGCGGTGAATCTTCCGTCACTTTCATCTCCGTTAAATAACCACCCAGATGATAATTCCTGGTCAGACTGGAGGTTACGGTCCGGGATGGTAGGATACGATAACCGACAAATATTATGTAGGTTAGACCGATCGCCAATTGAATGATACCGTACCGGGAAAATTCAAACATTCCCAACGGTTCCAGTACCGATAAATCCTTTAACAGCGAATTCACCACAAGATTGGTGGACGTTCCCACCAAAGTTAAGGTACCGCCAAGAATTGCCGCGTAACTCAGGGGAATCAGCACCTTTGAGGGGCTGATTCGATACCGTTCCGCCAAGCGGATCGTGACCGGCATAAAAATGGCTACCACAGCGGTGTTATTGACAAATGCGGAAGCAATGGCAATGGATAATAAATATACCGTTAAACCCAGTAGTTTTGAATGCTGAACCAGTTGGTTCAATCGGATGACCAGATATTCCAAGACACCTGATTTTTGAAGTGCATGGCTTAAAATGAACAACGCCGCAATTGTAATTACGGCCGGGTTGGAGAACCCGGATATGGCCTGTTGGGGATTGACCAGGCCGGTGGACAATAGTACTCCCAGAACCACAAGCGCCGTTACATCAATCGGCAAGGCCTCGGTAATAAACAGGATAAAGGCCATCAATATGACGGCCACAACAATGATCATTCCGACACTCATGAGGGAGGGATCAGCTCACCATATCCACCTGGGCCGGATCCAGGTATTCCCCGGCATAATCCAGATAGATTTTCTCCTTCACAAAGATTTCGAACAAATCCGGATCAATATGGGCATCATTTCTCATGAAACCCAAAATCCGCATCGCCTCGCTCAGGGTTTTTCCTTTTTTATAAGGCCGGTCCCGGGCGGTCAGGGCCTCGAATATATCAGCAATGGCCATAATCCGGGCCTGAACCGACATTTCCTTACCGGTTAAACCCATGGGGTATCCGGTTCCATCCATTTTTTCATGGTGTCCGCCGGCAAATTCGGGGATGTTGGCCAGATGCTTGGGATAGGGCAGTTTTTTCAGCATTTTTATTGTTTGCGTGATATGATTATTGATCACCTTCCGCTCATTATGCGTCAGGGTTCCCCGGGCTATCAGGAGATTACTGACTTCATTGGCATCCAAAAATGGCTGTCGCTTCCCTTTATATGTGTACCGATATTGAGCAATTTTCCTGACCCGATCTTTTTTATCAGGACTCATGAATTCACCGCCGATATTGGCCTCTTCCAGAAATGCCAGATCATCGGAAAGCCGGTGAAGGCGACGAGCATAATTTTTCCGGAGACGCCTCAACTCCGATTTCTTTTCTTCCGGGCTTAGATCGGTTCGTTTCTCCAGGGCAAGCTGTTGTTTCAGGAAGCGGATTTCAGCGTCGCGCTTCATAACTTCCATCCGCGTAGCGACCGTATGAATCCGATCGTAGATGGTCTCCAGTTTAGTGGCTTTATCGACTACATACTCAGGCGTGGTCACTTTTCCGCAATCATGTAACCAGGCGGCAATCCGCAGTTCATACATTTCCCGTTCGGAAAAATGAATATCCTT
Organism: FCB group bacterium; assembly: GCA_013152835.1. GTDB lineage: Bacteria > Fidelibacterota > Marinisomatia > Marinisomatales > J089 > J089. The sequence goes on along the minus strand of JAADFQ010000027.1, from coordinate 6,149 downwards.
AAACGGACCTTCATCCAGCTTGTTCACAGCTTCGGCCAACATCATGGTAATGATCGGTACCCGTTCGCAATGTCCGCCGGTGTATTTCGATTTGGCATCGATCGCCGTGGCGATCAGTTTGATAAACGACTCAAACAGAATTTCCAGGCTCTTTATCAGGTTTTTATTAGTAATCGCCACAGCCGCTTGTGAAGCCAGACCTTCCACCAGACTTTGAACATTGCGGGAAAAAGGAATGGTCTCACCGGTTCGGGGATGTTGGGAATTCAGTAATTGCAGAACACCAATAATTTCATCCTCATGATTTTTTAACGGCACCGTTAAAAATGATTTCGAACGGTATCCTGTTTTGGAATCAAAAGCCTTGGTTCCTGAAAAATCGAATCCTTCTTCCTCGTAGGCATCTTTAATATTGACGGTTTTTCCGGTGATACCCACGTAGGCGGCGTTCATACTCACATTGGGACTTCCATCGTCATTATACAATTTCACCGGATAAAAGGGAATCGGTTTTCCGGATGTTCCTCCCATATGAAAATTCAGCGAATCCGTCATCATGATTTCAAACTTCAGGCGATTATCATCGGTACGCATGTACAGAGTTCCGCCGTCCGCATTGGAAATCTGTTTGGCCTCCACCAAAATCATTTCCAGCAATTGGTTCATATCTTTCTCTTTGGACAGGGCCACTCCGATTTCCGCATGGCGTTGAATGCGATGTTCCAACTCACGAATATAGTCTCGAACATTATCGGGACAATTCTCCACCATGGCGTGAATTTCTTCCTGGGTCAGTTTCAGGTTTCTTATTGAATCTTGTTTCTGGTCCATTGATTATCCTCTGGTCTGCTTGGGATAACTTAAACAGGATGAAACAGTTCTGGAAAGTGAATCCGGGAAAAACATTATCCGTTTTTCGATGACTGTGTGTTATTCTGAAAAATGATACGATGCTCCGCGGAAAATCCTGTTATCGGTATTCGCAACCGTCCGTTCCCCGGGCACCAGCATCCAAGCATTGGTTTTCCGGAAAAACCAGTTGCATCTTCTTAGTATTTCATTCAAATATTGCGCCCCATGATGACGGTAAATAACCATCACTCCTCATTTCGCCCGTTCCTGAGCCGGAACTGGCTGCGCTGGCCCGGCCGGGCCTAAGACACTCCCCCTGCGGGTCTCCGGACCCGTAATTTCCATATTTCATCCCATTACAATTCAAATCATCTCGATTGGAGAATCTCTCATGAATACAACAAAATTCTTGTTATCTGAAAACGAATTACCACAAACCTGGTATAATATTGCGGCTGATATGCCGTCACCACCGCCGCCACCGTTACATCCCGGCACACAAAACCCGATTGGCCCCGAGGATCTGGCGCCGCTCTTTCCGATGGAACTCATCCTTCAGGAAGTCAGTACCGATCCCACGATTCCCATTCCGCCGGAAGTGCTGGAAGCCCTGTCGCTGTACCGTCCGACACCGCTTATTCGCGCCCGACGACTGGAAGCAGCCCTGGACACTCCTGCCAAAATCTACTTCAAATACGAGGGGGTTAGTCCCACCGGCAGTCATAAACCTAATACCGCCATCGCCCAGGCATATTACAATCACAAGGAAGGGGTGAAACGTCTCATCACGGAAACCGGGGCCGGACAATGGGGCAGTTCCCTGGCCTTTGCTGCCGGTCTTTTCGGACTGGAATGCAAAGTGTATATGGTCCGGATCAGTTACGAACAAAAACCGTATCGGAAAGCCCTCATCGAAACGTACGGCGCGGAAATTCTTCCCAGTCCCAGTCCTTATACTAATGCAGGGCGGGCGATCCTGGAGAAGGATCCCAATTCGCCAGGATCCCTGGGAATTGCCATCAGCGAAGCAGTAGAGGAAGCAGTTGGTCGCGAGGATACGAAATATTCCCTGGGATCGGTGTTGAATCACGTTCTGCTGCATCAGACGGTCATCGGACAGGAAGCACAGAAACAAATGGCCATGACCGGCGATTATCCGGACGTGATTATCGGTTGCGTTGGCGGCGGGTCCAATTTCGCCGGACTGGCTTTCCCCTTCATCCGGGAGAAAATTAACGGAAAGGAAATCGATTTTCTGGCTGTGGAACCGGCTTCCTGCCCCACCCTGACCAAGGGAGAATTACGCTACGATTTCGGGGATACGGCTGAATTGACGCCCCTGACGCAAATGTACACCCTGGGACATCAGTTCGTACCGGCCGCCATTCACGCCGGTGGACTCCGCTACCACGGCAGCGCTCCCCTGGTTTCACAATTACTGAAGTCAGGCCTCATCCGCGCCGAAGCCTATACACAACTGAATACCTTCGATTCCGCCCTCCTGTTCGCCCGGACGGAAGGGATCGTTCCGGCGCCGGAATCAGGCCACGCCATTCATGCCGCGATTAAAACTGCGCGGCAGGCCCGGGAAGAAGGCCGGGAAAAGACGATTCTGTTCAACCTCTCCGGTCACGGATATTTCGACATGTCGGCTTACACCAATTTCCTGGCGGGAAATCTGGTCGATCACGCCCTGAGTGATGCCGATGTGAAGGAAAACCTGGCTAAACTGGAGGCGCTTCCGGTGTAAATCCAGGTCACGGGGCCGGTTGCTCGTACCGGCCCTGTGATTTCCTCACCAATCGCTCTAAATTATACTGTTCATGAATCCCCTGATTAAACCCGTAAACGACTGTCTTCACGCTTCCGCTCCTGTCTCGCCGGAAGAATTTTCGGTGGCGATTGCCCGTATCCTTGACACCGGCGACCCGGAAACAATACATGACTTTCTGGATTGGGGGCATCTGCCGGAAGTTAGCCGGGATATTGCCGACCGGGGCTGGGAATCGCTGTGGGTACGCTTTATCGAAAAAGCAATCAACACGTCCGGCTACACAATCGCTCGACTAATCCAACAGCGAATCGATCGGTACGGTGATAAACCATTCCTCCAAACCGTTCAGGGAACCCGGATTACCCAGTATTCCTACCGGGAAAGCGGAAACCGGATCAATCATATTCGGGATTGTCTATTATCGGTTCAGTCTCCGGAAAAACCCCTGGTTGTCGGCCTGTTTACGCCCAATCGTCTGGAGGCGGCTTGCGTAGACCTGGCCTGTCTTTCAGCGGAAATCCGGGTGGTTCCCATACCGGTTAATTCATCACCCACACAACTGGAGTATATTTTGCGCCATGCCGGGATTACCCTGGCTTTCATCGGCGGATCGGAAACGGTCAATATTCTTCGCGAAACGCGACTTTCCGGTGAACAATCCTGGGTTCGGTTTTCGGGAACGCCGGAATTATCCGTTGCCAATCAGACCTGGGAAGAATTTATTTCCCGGAAAAACTCAATACGGAAAAACCCGCTTCCCACCGATCCGGAAACCGCCACCATATTGTATACGTCCGGTACGACGGCCAATCCCAAAGGAATCGTATTTTCACAAACGGCCATGCTGACCAAGCGCTTTGCCCGGGCAGTTGCATTGCCGGACTTATCCTCCCAGGATGTTTTTCTGGCCTATCTTCCGCTCTATCATACATTCGGTCGTTTTTTTGAATTGATGGGTGCTCTGTTCTGGGGTGCTACCTATACATTTGCCGAGTCACCAACTTTTAAAACATTGTTGTCTGAATTTTTGACGGTAAAACCGTCCGTGTTTATTTCGATTCCCAAGCGCTGGGTCCAGATTTATGAGCAGGTTCGGAATTCCTGTTCTTTTGAGGATGATCAGGAAAAAGACATTCGGTATTGTCTGCGAAAAATCACTGGCGGACGTCTGAAATGGGGTTTGTCCGCTGCCGGTTACCTGGATCCGGATATTTTCGAATTCTTTCAGCGACACCAGATTCAGTTGTTATCCGGATACGGAATGACAGAAGCCACCGGCGGTATTACCATGACGCCGCCCCATCAATATAAACGCAATTCCGTGGGCAAGATGCTTCCCGGAATCGAGGCGACCCTGGCAGACGATGGTGAACTCTGTATCCGGGGACCGTATGTGTGCCGCTGGTATTTCGGAAATCCACTCCAATCCACACTGAGGGATGGATGGTTCCATACCGGGGATATTTTTAAGGAAAAGCAGGGTCATTATTTTATTGTGGATCGAAAGAAAGAGATTTACAAGAACAGCCGGGGCCAGACAATTGCACCGCAAAAAATTGAAAATCTTTTTCAGGATTTTGAACCCATTCAACGAGTTTTCCTGGTCGGTGACGGATTGGAATTCAATACTGTGCTGCTCTATCCCAATCCGGACTATCATTTTCCGGAAGATATGTATCAGCAGAAAGATGAACTGCGAAATTTCTACAGTTCACTGATTCAATCCGTAAACAGTTTCCTGGCTCCCTATGAACGCATCGTGAATTTCACCCTGATTGATCGCGACTTTTCCGAAGAACGGGGCGAATTGACGAAAAAGGGGACCTTCCGGCGGAAGGTCATACTGGAACATTTCAACGCATTTATCGAACCCATGTATGTCCGGAATTACCTGTCGTTCATCATAGGTCAGTATGAACTCCGGATTCCCAACTGGCTGACCCGGGAATGGGGCGTCACGCGCACCGAAATCTCCTGGGATGGGCAATTGTTGCAGGTCAGGAATCGCCGGGTAACGGCTCGTCTTTCCCCGGAAGATCAATCCCTTCAATTGGGCAACCTGGTATACCGGGTATCCGGCGACGTTATTGATATCAATGCGCTGACGATTGCTCCCGAATTGTGGCTTGGAAATCGGGAATTGGTCACCTTTTTAGGATCAACATTGTTCAGAAATCGGGGGTATGAACCCTGCTCCACCCTGTTCCTTATGGAGGATAACTTGCCCTTTGAACAGGTGGAGCCCGAGGATACCGACGGTAAACGCTTGCAAGGATTGCGTCGAGCCCATGCGTTAGCTCTGGGCTGTTATTCAACAGACCCGGACCAGGTTCTGTCCTGTGTGGAGGCGCTGGTAGTCCTGCCGCGGCAAAAGGAGACCGGACTGCAAAGTATCATTACGACTCTGATCCTTCGTTGCCGGTTCCATCCCAAAACCCGTATTCGCCAGGCGGCTCTCAATGCCGCCTTGCCTTCGCTCAGCGGAAATGCCTTCCTGGAAGGAATCCTGGACAGCTTGTCGGTCCGCTCCCGCGCGGATCAACCGCCGCCTGAACTCGATGTATCAAAGCTGACAATCGATCATTTCCATGCGCTCCTGTCCTATCTGGAATCGGTGCGATCCACGCCGGAATCGATGGATGAACTCCGTCCCCGGGAATTACTCTATTTACTGGGATTACTGGGTCGTTACGGAAGCATCCATCCCCGGAGTTTTCTTCATGCCCGTTCGGAAATCGTCCGGTGGCATTTGGTTTCACCCAATGCGGACATCAGCCAAACGGCCCGCCGGGAATTCCACAAGATGACCGCGGAATTTCGTCGGTGGCTGGGACCGCCGCAAACGGTGGCGGTTGATCCCGAAACCGGCGAAGAACTGCACTGGTCCGAGGTAGTTGTATTTGATGATCATATTAAACCGGATACTCGGAAACATATCTTGCAGTTGTTTACCAGTACTCCGGCTATTACGGAGGCCATCTTCTTTTTTACCGGAAAAACTATCATCCGGCTTGAAAATATCGCGCCACAGGGTGTGTGGGTTTCCTATTTGGGAGAAAATCACCAGAAAAGTGTGTACCGCGTTCTGGTTCAAACCCATTCCACCGAAGCCTATAATCTGGTCATCAATATGAATACCGGTTTGTCGCCTACATTTTTCGCCGATGAGACGCTCTGGCTGATTCTCATGGGGACCGAAATTCATGGCTCCCGACTGGTGGAGATGTTCGGCGGATACTGGCCTGAATTTCAGCTCTACACGGAAGAGTATATTCCCGGCGAAACCGTGCGCCAATATTTAAACGCCAACCGGCAGGAAATTTCCGCCGGAACGAATCCCGATCGCTGGCGGATGCGCTGGCTGCACTTTATCTGGAACGGAACGATGGCCTATACCGAATTCTGGCGCCGATCCGGGTTTTCGATCGGATTCGAGCGGCCCTCTATCGACAGCCTGATTATTCCGGTTTATGATTACACCACCGGCACGCGCCTGATTTCGATTACCAACCGATCCCCGTTA
>JAADFQ010000026.1 GCA_013152835.1 FCB group bacterium | reverse complement strand
TGGACAGCGTAACGAGCGCTTCCCCGGGATGGAAAACCTGGCACTGGACCACCCGCTACCCCATTAATCTGTATGATGTTACCGTGAATATTGGTGATTACATTCCTGTACACCGGGAAGTAACCGGGATTGCACCGACGCCCGTTCCGCTGGTTTTTTATGCTCTCCGGGAAGACACAGCCGGTGCGGAGGGATTGCTGGATCAGGCGGAAACCATGCTCAGGTTTTATTCACGGCATTTTGGTGACTATCCCTTTTATAAAGAAAAATTTGGTCTGGCGGAAAGTCCTTTCTGGGGTATGGAACACCAAACCCTGAATGCGTATGGAAATCATTATAAAAACACTCCCCTGGGATACGATTTTCTCATGCTCCATGAGATGGGCCATGAATGGTTCGGGAATTCCATGACCGTTCATGACTGGGCCGATTTCTGGCTGCACGAAGGGACGGACATCTATGCGGAAGCCATGTTTATCCGGGACCAGTACGGCGAGGAAGAATACCACTGGTTTTTTAATCAAACCGTCCGGCCCAGGATTCAGAATAAACAACCCATCGTTGCCCATCGGAACGCCACCTCCGCCGAAAGTTATACCATAGATGTGTATTACAAAGCGGCGTTTGTGCTTTACATGCTGGGTCAAATGATCGGTTCGGAAAACGTGGAACGGGTATTATATAATCTGGTAACCGATTCGCTCCATACCGGTGTGAATGGCGTATCCACCAATGATTTTTTGAATGCAATTCAGTCGCAAACTGAACGGCCGCTGGACTCGTTTTTCCAGGCCTACTTCTTTTCCGCCCGATTGCCGGAATTGAAGGTTAATATTCGATATCAACGGTCGAAGGTGACCCTAACCCTGTCTCTGGATTCACCCGGTTTGTCACTGCCGGTTCCGTTGGCGATCGTTTCCGGTTCCGATACCAGCCGCACCGTATTGTGGGTTACGGATCAGGAGCAGAGTGCAATTTTTACGAATTGTACGAAAATCATTGTGGATCCTGAACAACGGTTGCTGGTTGATATTCATCGCGGCTGGCTGCGCCGGATTCTGGACCGTTTTCGACATTGACTGCCTTTGCATAGAATCTACCTTCCAAAGTTCTGTAAGAGCGCAGGAATGACTATGGCATCCGGATTAAATATACTTTTTACTCACCTCGTCACTCATCGCACATAAGGCGGGTTAAACCGGAATTTGTATATGGAGTTCAGTTCCCTGTCCGGGATTGGAATGAATCTGCATTCGTCCGCCAAACAAGAGTGTGCGTTCCTCCATACCCAGGATGCCCAGGCCCATCGGATGACCCGTGTCCAGCAGGGATTGATTGAAACCACGCCCGTTATCGATTAAACGCAACTGAATTTCTCCGTCTGACAAGTCAATAACAATTCTGACCTGCCCGGCAGAAGCATGTTTGGCAACATTATTCAGGCCTTCCTGAACAATCCGGAATAGATTTAATTGGAGTTCGTCCGGCAGCAAATTCTCGTCCAGATTGAAATCCAGGATTACATTCACTTTCGTTTGCCGGGTAAATTCATGGATTTGCGATTCCAACGCTGCCTGGAGCCCCAGGTCTTCCAATACGGTTGAACGCAATTCCCGGGAAAAATTGTGGATTTTCTCTGACGTATGCTGGGCGATTTTCTGACAATAATCAAGATGGGTCTGTATTTCCTGATCATCGGAGTATTGTCGTCGCAGAACTTGCAGACTCAGGGAGATTGCCGTAATCGCCTGTCCCACTTCGTCGTGTAATTCCCGGCTGATTCGGTTGCGCTCTTTTTCCTGGGCATTTAAAATTGCGCTGGACAGTTTTTTCAGAACCTGCTCGCGATTCCGAAGGTTCGTCGCCAGGTAAGACAATTCACTTTCCATTTTTTTCTGTTGGGTCACATCTCGGATAATTCCCTGATATCCGGTTATATTTCCGTCCTCATCCTTCACCAGTGTCGCTGAAATAATGCATTCTCTCATCTGACCTTTTTGGTCCACCACGGTTATATCGAAATCCGTCACCTGTCCGTTCCGGCCAACCAGAGTATCAAAAGCATGTAATTCTTCCGCCACCGGAAATAAATCATGATAATCAATCGTTCCCAGCTCTTCCTTGGAATATCCGAACAACTGTTCCGCTGCCAGATTGGCATCCACAATTTTTCCCTTGGCATCGGATATGAGAATAGCATCCTGTGATTGTTCAAACAGGCGTCGATATTTCCGTTGTGTTTCCAATTCCCGCGACTTGGCTACATCCTGCTGGCGAAGATGATCCAGTTGAGATTGTTGATATTTTAATTGTTCCCGATCCAACCGGGTAATAATCCGGATATAAAGCAGAACAGCTCCGGTCAGCAGTGATAAATAGATGAGAACCGCCCACCATGAGTGCCAGGAAGAAAGGATTTCAGTCATGAGCAAATAAGGGTGTTAGGCAAAGGGTAAACTGGAAACGCATTTAAACGATGTTATTTTTTACTGCATATCGTGTAAGACTGGCAATGTCATGCAGACCCAATTTTGCCATCAGGCGTTGACGATACGTGCGGACAGTATGAACGTTAACGTTCATGATTTGCGAGGTTTCCCGACTGCTCAGACCTCTGGCAATATACCGGAGTGTTTCTGTTTCCCGGGACGAAAGCAGGGGCGGTTTTTCTTCAAACAATTCCTCAGTTTTTAGTTCGGGACTGATATATTTTTTTCCGGCATACACGGTTCGCACCGCGGTTAACAGCGCCCCGGCGGCAGAATGTTTCACCAAATATCCGTTTGCCCCGGCCCGGAAGGCCTGTTTTACATAAATCGGATCCGAATACATGGAAAGAATAATGATTTTGATCTGTACACTGAAGATTCGTATTTCACGGGTAGCTTCAATTCCGTTCATTTTCGACATATTGATATCCATAATAATAATATCCGGCTTCAACACTCGTGCCTGCTCCACCACTTCTTCGCCATCGGAACTCTGAGCAATCACGTCGAAACAGGGATCGGAAATAAGCAAAGCCCGCAAACCTTCCCGGAGAATTGTATGATCATCCGCCAGTATAATTGTTACCTTTTTTGATTTTTTGCTCATCTTTCAACTTTTACAATTTGTAGTACATTTGCAGACTTGACAACCCGGTAAATGGGTCCGAATTTAACACGTTGCTTATGCAGCATAGTTACACCTGTATCATATAGCTTGAGGGTTACGTGTATAAGGGCCGCATCTAAGTGGATGCGGCCTTTTTTGTCTCATTTTTTCACAGGCGTGTAAAAGGTGAAATGAATCAGCGTGGTTTCCTTGCCATCGGTTTCCACCGATAATCCCAGGGAATATTCAGGAGAAAAAGCTACCCTCAAAACTCCTTGATACACCACAGCCTGTTGATCGATAAATGACTGATTCAGGGATCCGAAAGAAATCGTTTTGCCCTGGTCAATCATATTTATCTTTACTGTGTTGCTCCCATAAAAATACGTTTTGGAGGTCCCGAGGGCCAGTGTAATGCGACCCATTGTTTTCCGTATCCCTGCGGATACGGGGAATTCCCACAAGGTATAGTTATTCTTGAATTCATTGATGACTGCGCCCAGAGTTTCACGGGACGTTCCAGCAGCCGTATATCGACGAATCCCTGCGGATACATAAATCCATCCTAAAGATTGTTCTGCCAGGCCTTCCAGATAGAAGGCCCGGTCACCCTTGAATTCGGTTACAGTGGAATCTCCGGATGGAATGACGGTTTGTGACATTCCGCCATAAAATGCGATTGTTGATCCGCGGGAATATTGGCTTTCATACCCCGCTGTGTACACTGTGTTTTTTACTGTTATCCCGGAAAGGAGGGCGGACGAAGTCTGGTACCGGACCCCCATCCATTCGGCGGTGGGTTTTGGACGCGAAGGCAACTGACCCCAAACCAGGCCTATAAAGATCAGCGCGAGTACTTGTTTTGGAAACCGAGTCACGTCAATTGGCCTCCGGCAGGGTTACATCCACATACCCGCTGATATTACTGTTCCGGGCCCAGATACGCAGGACTTCGCCGGCATATTGGGTGGAATAAATCAGCGATGTGGTGGCAACGCCATTTACATTGGTCATTACCGGAGATTGAATCACGCCCATCGTGGCGGGATCCAATGAGAAATTCACAAAAACACTGTCTACGGGATATCCGTTATTATCGGCATAAATGGCGGTAACGGTTAACTGTTCGGTTCCGTTATTCCCGTTTCCACTGGGATTATACCAGGATACAACCAGTGTGCTGTCGTGAGGTGCGGCCAGATTAATATGTACCGTATCAGTCAACCCCGTCCCCACCTGGGCGGTTATCACCGCTGTTCCGGGTGTGGTTCCTGCCAGAAATGTAGTGGTAGCCAGCCCCAGACCAGAGGTGACAGTCGAGGCCGGGACAACGCCCAGAGTTGTGGACCAGTTTACCGTCCCGCCGGGAACCGGATTCCCGCTGGTAACCTCCGTCACCTGGGCGTTGAGAGTAGTAGAACTGATTCCATCGGCCACCAGGAAATTGTTGGCGGCCGTAAGATTCACCATCACACCCCGAAACGTAAGGGCTACCGTGTCCGATACCGCCGGGGTCAAAGCACTCTGGACAATTACCTGGGCGGCAATATCCGTAGTGGAAGGAGCGGAAATGAGAGTGGTTGTCGCCTGACCTGTGGAATCGGTTGAGGCTTCCAGCGGCCATAGCGTTCCCTGGTTGGTGGAAAACACCAGTGGAAGTCCAATAGCGTGATTTCCTGATGGGTCAAACACTGTGGCGGTAATGATGGCGCTGGATTCGCCATCCGCGAGCAGACTGGTAGCATCGGCCTGGGCACTCAGGGAATCCGGAATCAAGGCCACAAAAGTGACCGATGTTGAACGGGAAAGCTCCCCGAAAGTTGCCGTAATGGTTGCCGTTCCGGTGGTTGCATCCGGATTGGTCAAAATCCCGGTTCCATTGCCAGCCCCGTTAGTGGTTCCTCCGGACGTAATCGTGCCTTTGTCGGTGGAGAGAGAAAAATCATGACCGACAATGGGATTTCCGGAGCCTTCCGTCTGAGCGGTGAGTAATATTTCCACCGAAGAAGATCCGTCGGCGTAAGCGGAGGTGGGATTAGCCGAAAGCGACAGCACAACGCCACGGAATAAAACAGTAACCGTCTCCGATGTAATTGAATAGTCCGGCAAAGTGACCAGCGCCTGAGCATTGCTATCCACCGTTGTAGCAAAACTCCAGTTCCGCTGAACCTGACCCTGGGCATCGGTAATCCCGGTAGCGGAGGGTGCATAGTTTCCAACCAGCGGGAAATTAACGGTAACGCCTTCCACGGGATTATTCAACGTATCGGTAACTGTGGCAGTTAACACCGTTGTTGCCACACCGTCCCCCAGTACAAAGGGATCATTGGCTTCCAGGGTCACCGTTTTAGGAGTCGTGCTCAGAAGCTGAACGTTAATGGAGTCTACAATCCCGGCCGATACGAGAACGTGGGCCGTTCCAGGTTGCGTACCGCTGGTTAGGACAACCCCAGCCTGTCCATTCCCGTCGGTGGTTCCCCCAGCGGGAATCGACCCCAGATTTGTGGATACTGTGTAGGCTTTATTTGCCACCGGGTTCCCGGACGTAGTTTCCAGAAGTTCAATGGAAATCAGAGCCGTGGAATTTCCGTTAGCGCTGATACCGTCCGGAGAGACGGATAAATTCATGTGATAGCCGCGGTAGAGGAGATTTACCGTATCCCGCACGGCCGGTGCGGATAAAACCTGAGCTGTCAATTGAGCCGTTATATCCGTTTGGGAGGGTTCGGTGACCAGGGTGGTGGAGAATTGTCCTTCCGTATCCGTGGTTAATGAGGATGACGCCAGCGTTCCGGAGGAAACCGCCAGGGCAACGGACGCATTGACTACGGGAGCATCCAGTGAATCCGTAACCGTCCCGGTGATGAGAGTCGAAGATAAACCATCCGCCAAAAGTGAGGTTTCATCGGTAATCAAAGTGATCTGTTTCGGAGCGTGGGACACAAAATGGACGGTAATGGTATCCCTTAACACGTTTCCGATTTCCGCAATAACCTGAGCGGGACCGGAAAAAATTCCCGTGGTAAGGGTTCCGTCGGCTTGTCCGTTGGCATTGGTGATGGATGATCCGGTCACGATACCCAGGTCCGTCCGAAAACGAACTTCCGCATCGGCCACGGACGCATTATGCTCGGTTTCTGTCACCAGTGCGGTTAGCGTCGTGCTTGCTTCACCGTTGGCCACCAGAATCGTGTCAACGGCAGATAGCTGAATGGAGACGCCGCGAAAGGCGATATCCAGCGAATCATTGATTTCGGGAAAATTCGCAATACGAGCCCGGAGTGTGGACAATAAATCGGAAACCGAAGCTTCTGATGTCAGGGTAATCACAGCCAGGCCGTTGGCGTCGGAAGAAACCGTCCCCGATTCCAGAGATCCGTAATCGGTGCTGAAAATCACCGATCGCCCGACAACCGCATTTCCCAGCGTATCCGTTAAAGAGGCGGAAATGTCTACAGTGGAGATCCCATCTGCCAGAATCGTGGATTGATCGGCTGTTAATGTAAGCTGCTGAGGCCCTCCCGTGAGAAGTTCAATCTCGAAAGTATCGGTGAGCGTATTTCCGGTTCGGGCAATGATGGTGGCCAAACCAGCCACGGATCCGCTGGTAAAGGTGGCGCCGGCCGTACCGCTGGCATCGGTAATATCGGATCCGGTGATGGAACCTCGCGTGGTCGAGAACAAAATGTCCATATCGGTTACCGGGGTAAATGTGGTGGTCTCATACAGGGAGGCCTGAATCGACGCCGTACTTTGTCCATTGGCCACCAGTAGAGTATCCTCCGAAGAAAGCAACAAAGTCAGACCCCGGAATTGTAACGTGATTGTATCGGCAAGTGCCGCTCTGGGGGAAGTCATCGCGGAACCGAATTTTGGAGATACGGACTCAGGGTTGCTCCGTCCGCCGGATTGGACCTGGCAGGATACATGGGCGCTCAAATCGGCTGTGGAAGCAATCGACGTCACTTCAACTTCAGCCCTTCCATCGGTGTTGGTCGTCACCAAAGAACTGCTCAATTGGCCCGAATCGATGGCAAATTGGACTAAAATGTTGGGCAGCGGATTTCCCAGGGTATCGGTAATGTCCGCATATATGGTCGTGGTGGAAAGACCATCAGCAAGAAGACTTTCTCCGGTTGCGCCGATGGATAGAGCATTGGCCGCACCGCTTAGAAATTCCACGGTGGTTGTATCCCGGAGACCGGTTCCGTAAGAGGCGATAATCCGGGCTGTTCCCGCCGTATAAGGGCTGGTGAGGGTGGCGGTGGCGACGCCGCCTGAATTGGTGGTTTCCAATCCGGTAATGGTTCCCAGGCTGGTCGCAAAATTTACGTCGATATAGGGTACCGGGTTGTTGGTTGTAGTTTCAAAAACATTGGTAACAATATCCGTGAAGCTGGATCCGTTGGCCACCAGTTCAGGATCAGCGGGGGTGGCCCGAACCGTGATTCCCCGCAAGGTTATTCCGATACTGTCTTCCAATGCGCTTTGGGGAGAAACAGTTTTTAACAGCGGAACCAGGTCATGGTTCCGTCGGCGATCCTGTATCTCCGGGTGATAAACACTGGCATAGGAAACAAGCTGACGTCCGGCATTAATGGCGCTGTGAACGGTGGCGAGGATATCGGTGGCACTGGATATTCCGGTAAAGGTAGTGATTGCCTGACCCAGGCCGTCCGTAGTAATACTGGAGGGGTCCAGTGTTCCGGTTGCGCTGGAAAAAGAAACCAGGGAACCATCCACGGGATTTCCCAGGGTATCCAAGACGGTGGCGGTGATGGTGCTCTGCGACAAACCATCAGCCAGGATGCTGATCGTTGTGGCTGTGAGTGTCAATGAATTGGGACCACTGTTCAGCAGCCTGATTTCTGTCGTATCCTGAAGTCCCGTTCCGAAGCGGGCAATCACCATTGCAGTACCGGGAAAAATACCGGCGGTCAAGGTTGCTGTTGCCACACCGCTGGAATTGGTGATTCCGGGACTGGTGATGGTTCCCAGGCTGGTGGAAAATTCTACCTCCTGGTTTACTATCGCACCGTTGGTAGCCGTTTGAAACACCACGGCGGAAATATTGGCCGTATTGGTTCCGTTAGCCACCAGTAAAGATTGCTCGGCGACCAGGTTCATTGATACACCTATAAAAACGATATCGATGGTTCCGGCCAGGTTTTGGTATCCGGCAACGGAGGCGGAGACCGTGGCAGTGACGTTGGTTTGACTGAAATCACCGGTCAGGATGACCGCGGCTTCGCCCTGGGCATTGGTCTGGGCAGTAAATCGGTTGAGCGTACCGGCAGTTGTGGAAAATACGACGGTTTTT
>JAADFQ010000025.1 GCA_013152835.1 FCB group bacterium | reverse complement strand
GTGACCGCTTTTTGGGAAGAAAATATTACTTCAAGAGCATCAGTTTTTTCGTGTCGGTGAACGATCCGGCCGTGATTCGGTATATGTACATCCCGGAACTCACGGGCCGACCCGCATCGTCGGTTCCGTCCCAGATAATGGCTTGATACCCTGCCGGTTGCGATCGGTTGACCAGTGTTTTTACTACCTGTCCCCGGATATCGTAGATCTGTAAAACCACAGCGGTTTCACGGGGAAGCGCATACTCCAATGTCGTGACCGGGTTAAAAGGATTCGGATAATTTTGCCGCAAGGCGAATTCATGAGGGATTTCCGGTTCGATCCCCATGGTCACCTCCGAATTCAGCGTCAGGGCAAAAGGTCCATTCAGGGCCATTGTCTCCAGGCTGCTATCGCCGGCCGTGACCGTCCATTGTCCGTGAAAGCGGGTAACGGCAAGATTCATGAGTCGATTGTTCAGGTCATTGTATGCTACGACCAACTGAGTCTCCGTGAGTACCGTATCTATGAGGATCGTATCACTGGCAGAATAGGTGAGGCGATAACTCAGCGGATCTTCATCAACATCTACGGATGATTCCCAGATAAAAGTCAGGGTAGTACTTAAATTATCATTAGTGAACACAATCAGACTGTCAGCCGCCGGCGCCACCAGGGCGAAGTCGCCGGGGGCGTCGTTTACCGGCAGGATGTTTATATATAGGATTCCCGCAGCGGTCGCACCATAGGGATCGGTTGCGGAAAGGGCTACCCAGGCGCTGTCGCCAAAATGATTTTCGGTTAAATAAACTTCCAGTGCAGGCGTATTCTGATCGATGATGCTCCGGGCCGAATCGATCCCAGTGCTGACGCTGTCCACAGCAATGTTGAGTACATCGTTATCCGGATCGGAAAAGATAGTGAACAGGTCAGTAATGATTTCACCTGATTCATCTTCGTTAATCGTCAAGGCATCAGGCATATCCGCTACGGGCGTTTCATTCAGGCTGAATTCGGCTACGGTGCCGGAGAATCCGGAATCACCGCCAAAATGATCGTAGGCCCGTACGCGCCAGTAATAGGTCGTTCCGTGCGACAAAAGAGCCGTATCATCACCCAGATTACTCAGGAAAAATGAAACTACATTACGCCGATCGACTGCATTCCCGGGCGACACAATACCGGACAATGTTCGTCGATGAAAGATCCCCGGTACCGTATTTCCAGGATTTTCATTAGCCCGGGGAACCCCTTTTCTGGCGGATATTGAATGGGAAACGGTCTTCAGTTTCGGTCGCTGCATTATCCTTTCGCCACCCGTGATTTCATCCCGGGTGATGAGAATCGTGGAAAAGTCAGCAGATTCCGCAATTTGCAGTTCATAATACAGTACATCATTTTCCGGATCTGTGGGCGAATTCCATTCCAGTGCGTCGTTAAGCGACATCAGGGTCGGTCCGGGAATGATATCGGGATAGCCGGGAGCGCCATTACTCCCATCATCAGCAAAGATCGACCAAACCTGGTTACTGAACCGACTGCCGCCGTTCTGATCATGGATCAGAATTTTCCAGAATAACTGTTTGTGATTCGGCAAATTGCCCGGATAATCAATATGCGGATTCTGATTGACTTCCAGCCCCACATTTTCCAGGATTTCGGGGTTGACCGTAAAGTCCTCATCTTCCGCCAAATAAAGATCGGCATTGGACAACCACTGGGAAGAAGGATCGCTGTCTCCTTCAAAATTCCACCGAAAGGTTACATTCAGACCGGTGAGCTCCTGGTCAACCGGGGAAACAAGATCAAATGGATTGGGCGGATCATTCCGGTGATCCCAGGTGAAGCGTCCCCAGGTGGAGGCGTCGCTGGTATCTAAGCCGTCAAATGATCGAACCCGCCACCAGATGCCATAGTTATCAATATCCAATTCGGTGGTTAACGTATCGAAAACGAAATCACCAATTCCCACGATGGGATAAATTTCATCGCTCATTTGGGCGTACAGGAAATACAGATTGGTACTGTCCGTAATGTTGTCCGTCAGACTGTCAGTCCAGATTTCCACCAGATAACGCAAAGAATCGACTTCACCGTCGTTCGCAGGCGCGAATTTGAAAATCGGGAACGTGTCCACGATCGCACCGGCGAAAATTCCTGAATAATAGGCATCAATGATGCGATCATATATTGACGGCTGAGAAGGAGCCTCCGGCGGTAGATTGCTGTGGAATCCGGTAACCGTCCAGGCGCTTTGATTGCCGGCGTTGTCTCCTATCCTGACCCGCGCCATATAGGTACGTCCTGTCTCCGGTTGCCAGTCCTGCGGTTGGAACATTGAAGTCCCGTCCATCATCTGACCCGTATCGTAAAGAGGATCGCCCACATAAAGCGCATTGGCCCAGATCTGGAGTTGGTAAGAGGCCTGGGAACCGGAAGCCGGGTTCCAGGCGAATTCGGGAATCTGATCAGATTTCAGACGATACCCATCTGTAGCGTTAGTGACAGTCAGATGATCCACGGCTACCAGAGGTGGGCTCACCTGTTCCTGAACGTAGGCCATATCCCAGATAAACAGGGCGGGGACCGTCAGGGAAATAGAATCGCCCATGATGGGGACATTGATCATTTCGGAGCCGGTGGGATTTTCCGGACTGTAAAAGGTCACGGATGCCGAATCGCCGGTGAGGTTGACCGGAAGACTCAGATTCACGGTCAGGTTTTCTTCGGTGGTGTGGAGCAGGGTGCCGGCATCCACATTGCCGCTGACAAAATGAATCAACATGGCATCTTCCGTTGGTGTGTCATGGCGAAACACCATGATTTTGCGATCCATATTTCGCCGTCGGATTTCTGGAATGATTCCCAATGCCGGTAATGCATTGGCGACTGAATTGCGAATGGCATCAGCCACCGCCACTTCTCCGGGATCGGTGGAATTACGCCGATTCCAGTAATGATCCAGGTTGGTTCCCACCGCTCCGGATTGGAGGCTCAGCAGATATACATGACCGGATCCGTAATTGCGAATTCCCGTGCTCCCCTGAACCAACGTCTCCCAGTCGGGATTGGACAGGGGCTGATTATTTTCATCCAGGCCACCCGCATAGCCGGGATAATTGGAAAAGCCGAAGGTGATCAAATTTCCGCCACCGGAAATGTAAGTCAGAAGAACGTTGATTTGATTTTGGGTCAGATACGGCGCTTCCGGAAGGACAAGTAAGGGATAACCGTCGATTTGATCCAGAGTAAATTCATCCGGCCAGTCAATATTATTCCCGGCTGAGACCACGTTATAGGTGAGGCCGATTTCCTGAAGTAACATTTGGGCGCCGAATTCCCGGGGAAGGAAATATTCCCGGATTCCGGAGGCCATTGGCAGAATAACCGCCGCCTGGGCATGAGGCCGGACGGCATCCAGCAAATCCCGCTGAGTCTGAATCATATAGAAAGCGGGTAAATACACGTCCAGATCGCCGGGTCCGGCTCCGAATTCGGCAAGTCCTCCGGCGGCAAAAGCTTCCGCCGTCAAATACTGTTGTTGTTCAAACGCCTGTTGGTTGGTCCCCTCCGGATTGGGAGAAGACCAGATTACATTTCGCACACCCAATGAGCCGGCGTTTTTCACAAGGCCGGTAATACTTCCGGTCAGGGGATAGCGATCACCAAAATGAAAATATTCAGATGCCAATTGTCCTTTATAGTACGGCAGATCCCTACCGACCAGGTTTAACATGTGATAAATGGAACTTTGGTTCCATTCACCCAGATAGGCACAATTACCATAGAGCGTAATCACCCGTCCGGCCGCATTCCCAAAGGCGTTAATGCTGTCCTGGATGATTTCCCAGGTTTGGCGGTTGCGTTCCAGTTTGAAGTCCAGCCATTCCCGGGCGAAGGGTGGCGCATCGCTTTGAATATCCAGCGATTGCGGGAAATCGGTGTAGCCCAGCTCATCGTGAATCCAAACGCGGTAATCGGTGGTTTGGAAATTCCAGCCGGCGTCGTTGAGGGTGGTCGTATCATAACGGGTCAGCATGTAGGTTAAAAACGCGGCCAGATCTTCCGGATCAAAGGAATCAAAATGAAGGGACGCCGCTCCGTCGAGGATGACGCCGTCGGCTCCGGCTTCAATACCCCGTTTAACGCTTTTGAGAAAAAAATTACGCCAGGCGACACGATTCATGGAGCGGAGATATTTGTCGGTCGAAACCTGATTCGGTGTTCCGTCCAGCAGGATCTGGACGCCAAAGAGCGGATCATCAATATCCGGATCGTCCGCCACGACCTCGGCGCCGGAGGTGGTTTCCAGATCGGCCCACTGAAAGAACATGTAATATTCCATTCCGGTGGCGGTCAGGGCCGCAATTCCGGGACTGTAAAGGTCCACATCGCCGGATAAATGGAAGGAGGCCGATGGCGCTTCCTGGGTATAACCCTGATTGGGAATCACGGGAAATAAAGCAAAGGAATTCATGTTGTGAGCGCCAAACGGCATGTAGGCGTCAATGATCGTGGAAGCTTTGGGTGTTAATTGGGAAAATGCCGTGCTGGCCAGAATAAACGCACACATCAGATAACGGTGATTCATAAGATAAGCCCTCTTTCAACGTTGAAAAACCAGCCTGATTCTATCCACAATTTTGTTGAATAGCCTTGCGGTAAATCACAATCCGGTACTCATTCTCATTACCGGGCTCTCGATGGCAGTCTGATTGTAAAATTGGAAATCGGAATACAAATTCATAAATTTAACCGACCCTCTAAGGATTGGGTTGAAAAATAGAATAGGAGGTTTTGAGATATATTGTAAAGTAAATAACCAGCTATGTTCGGAGCGGTCCGGAATACCCCGATCAAATAAACCTGGTGGTTTCGTTAACTCATGGAGTATCACGGCCCATTACACAGAGCATTTTGTCCCCTGATATGGAGAAAACCACCCCGATGACTATCGAGGGTGGATGAATCCTTTTCGATCATCCCCCCGATTACCAAGACATGAAGCAAGGATTATTTAAGCAGGATTGGAATCGGGGGGATGTCGCCTTCATGGGCGTACTTTGCCAGGTACCACGGGATTTTCTCATGCCTGCCCCACTTCGTGAGTGGCAGGCAGGCATGAGGCTCCATTCCGCAAAGCAACCTACCAATCCGGTCTTTTGAAATCCAATCCGTAAGAGGCGATGTCATTTTTAACTTTTCCAATGTTCGGAAACTAAGGAAAACATATTCAGCAGTTCTTTCCTTATTCGTTTTTGGCTTCATCAGTAACGCGTCTGGTCAGTATTCTCCAATAAACGACGCGCTCCTTCTCTCTCAAAGCGAAAACAAGTTGCTTTCAAAGGGTGAGATTATTGTACGGGATTTATCATCCGATGAACAGGAAGGGAAAACAATTGAAGCGATCGGCATTATCCGGAGTGGTATTGATGATGTGTACCAGGTGTTAATTGATTTTGAAGATTATGATAAATTCATGCCGAACAATCTCCGGGCGGAAATATTGGAACAGGATTCCAATCGTGCGATCATAAACTACATTCTTGATTTGCCCATCGATAAAACAATAAAATATCGTTTAACGATGTCTTACGGGAGGAACGAGAAGCAGGCCTGGGTAAACTGGATAATGATGGATTGGCCGGGGCTGGAAACCAGCGAAACCATAAAAAATACGACCGGGTATTGGTTGATAACCCCTCATCCGGACCAAAAAGAGTCTGTTATTGCTCTGTATCATGTATATGTGGATCCCGGTGAAGCCCCTTTTGGCTTAGGTTGGATTATTAATTTTCTGACGTATTACAGCGTTCCCTCCGTTTTAATTAACACCAAAGAAAGAGTCCTCTTCCTTACGAAGTGATTAAATCGGAAACTTCGGTAGGTAAAACCGGAGATGGGATGCGTATTTTTCCAATCGTAAATCCTTGTTGGATATTCGTAAATCGGGAAGGGAAGAATTGTTGAATAAAGATTAATGAATACTGATTGACGATTTAAATGCTTCCAAAGCTCTATTACTCCATTCCTCCACCAATTAAATAATTACTTCTTCTTACGCATTACGCCTGAGTGGTTTCATGTGAATACGATTCGCCGGCTAATTAGGTAACCGGTATCGGGGCGAATTTGCAGGGGTATCCGTAAGAATATGGTGAAGCTGAAGAACGAAGACAGAGCAAACCGGAACATTTCTGTTTTCAGCCGTAAAACGAAGTATGATTAAAAAAGTCATAGCGACACTTTTTACCGTAATCATCATAGCTCACGGGATGACGCCACTCCTGTCGAACCAAACATGTAATACGTCCTTTCATCAACTGACGACATGTTGTCAGGTTCAGATCGCGGAAGAATGCACGGTGAGCAATGCATCGTGTACCAATACCGGAGCAACGCCCGTCATCACCGTACCCTCCGTCACGGTCAAACACCAGGTCGCTCTTTCCCGGCCCATCGCCCAAAATTCGGATATGGCATATTCTGCCAGTTCCTTTAACCGTCTCTTTGTATATCTCCCTCCTCAGCCGGAATCTCCTCCGGCATACCAGACACCACTACTGATTTAATCTTTTCCTTTTCGTTGCTCAGCAGGTAAGGAATACTTGCTGAAAGGGTACGTGACCGCCCGGCCATGTGCCCGGTACTCATTTGAAAGCCAACCGAAGGGAACAATATGTCTGAACAACAATTTCGCAAACCAGGTTTTTTAACAGGAACCATGTCAGTATCATTAATCGCGATTCGGAGAAAACCCCATATTCGTAATTCAGGGGGTGATTACCGATCACGATTCCGGTCACTGTTTGGGAAGAAACTGCGTCCGGTAAACTTGTTAACGGTAACGGATAAATATTCACAATAATAAGGGCATCATTGTTAGGAACAATCGCCCCAATTCATGAAACGGAGTTAAACGTAATGAAACAGAAAACAAAACCGAAAGTGATCACCACCGATCCGGTATGTGGAAAACAAATCAACAGAAATAAGGCTCACATTGCCATTGAATACAAAGGCCTGGATTATCTGCTTTGCTGTCCGCAATGTCAATCGGAGTTTGAAAAAAGACCGGAAAAATACGTGGGTAATTAAACGCACGTTATTCGTATGGGAATAAATGATTCTTGCCGGGGACAGGACAAAACCAGGATACGATTTCCACGGGATGAACAGAATGGTACCGTGGCGGATAATCATACTGAAAACAGGGGGGTCTGCTTCGACGGGCTCCATGAGAAACGCCCTGGTAAGGCTTGGCCCCCGGGAGGCCCGCAAAGGGTCGGTGGATTATTCGATGATTTCACAGACAGGAATAAGGCTCAAACCACTATTTCCCAATGAGTTATGCAACAAACCCCGGGAATAATGATTACCTGAAAATCAGGAATACCCATGCATGAATCTTATGATTACGGCCTGTGGTCGATGGTTGTATTTAACATAATTCTATTCAGCGTTTTTGTATTCGGTTTTCTTCGTCCGAAGAAAAAATACGAATGGCGTACGATGGGCATATTCACGGCTTTTATCGTGGCCCTGTTTGTGGAAATGTACGGCTTTCCGCTGACGGTCTATATTTTGATTTCACTTTTCGGTGGCAAACTCGGCCTGGTTGATCCTTTTCAACATGTAAACGGTCATTTGCTGGGTACGCTCTTCGGGGCCCCGGAATGGTTCAAACTTATCATTTGCCAGATCGGAGGATTTGTCATGTTGATCGGGTTAATCATTATGGGCAAAGGGTGGAAGCTGATCCATGGAACCAAAGGCGGACTGGTTACCTCCGGTATCTACAGCACCGTTCGTCATCCCCAATATTCCGGTCTTTTTCTGGTGACCATCGGCATGCTGATTCAATGGCCCACAATGATTACCCTGGTCATGTGGCCAATTCTGACCTATGCCTATTATCGACTGGCAATGCGGGAAGAACGGGAAGTGGAAGAAATATTTGGTCAGGAGTATGCGGCTTACCGGGAATCCGTACCCGCCTTTATCCCGAATTTTAAAACGCCGAGGCCGACCCGGTGAATAAGAAAACTATCCATATTGTCGGCGCCGGTCCCGCCAATCTGGTGGCGGCGATCAATCTGGCCAGAGCCGGCATTGATACCGTAATTCATGAGCAGGGTCATGATGTGGGCTTACGATTTAACGGTGATTTTCAAGGTCTCGAAAACTGGTCGTTTGGCACCGGCGTGATGGAATTTCTCGAATCGATAGGTATTTCAATTACTTTTCGTTGTGAGCCCTATTACGGAGGAGAATTTTTTGGTCCGAATATGGAATCCAGGATTGTAAAAACGGCAGAACCCCTTTTCTATCTCGTGGAACGGGGAACCGGCAAGGATTCTTTGGATCAGGGATTGAAACAGCAGGCGATTGAAGCCGGGGTACGAATTCAGTGGAATGATAAACTCACGCGGGTGCCGGGCGGGACCGTCATTGTGGGAACGGGACCTAAAGCTGCGGATATTATTGCCAAAGGAATTGT
>JAADFQ010000024.1 GCA_013152835.1 FCB group bacterium | reverse complement strand
CGTGAGGAAGGATTCGTCAACGTTAGATATCCGTCTCCTGATATACCAACATCCCGGCCATCCCTGATCAAATAAATGTACTTGGCTGAAGGAAATATATGACGATACATGGGGTGGGCAAACATACCTTCGCAGGTTTTGAAACCCCAGGGACCTTTTTTATAATAGGCTAAATGTCGCCGCGAGCAATCCTCACCGACCTGTTCTATCAAACGATCATCTGATCGGAAACCCTGGCCCGATTGAAATAGTTTTGGCACCAGATACCGCTGGAATCCATAGGTCCAATACAACGAATCATAGGTTGAATTCAAATTATATGGATCCCGGGTTGTTCCCATATATACCCCCGCCTGTTCCATGAAATAAGCCAACGCCCGGGTTCCTGAATGACCGCGGGCTAGAAACAGGATCGGTTGGGGAAGATCACCTTTCATTAAGGGTAGTTTAATTGGCACATGCCGTTTTTTCTTGCGAAGAACGGGAGCGTCCGCTTGATAGCCCTGAAACCAAGGATGATCCGGTTCATGGATAGGTTTGAGCTTTTGTTTAATTCGTCTATATATTGGGAATAGATTCTGGGACCGTCTGAAAATCATGTTTATTTTAGGAAGAGGGCCGGGAAAGCCCCAAGGTTGTCAGGCTCTTTAATTCAACAAGAATGGATGGTTCCATCCACTTTACGAACATGACATAGATAAAAACGCCCACAAATAAGAACAGCAGTAAAATTAGAGTAGAGTAAACAGATTCATGAATCCCATATTTCCCCAGCGCCAAGAGGGCTCCCATCACGACGGATGATAAAAACGTTGATTGTAATTGATGTAAGTACTGGTTCAAGGTCACTTGTGTCAGACGGCTGGCCATCCAAAATAAGAACGGTGCAAAAACGTAGGTCACGAAAACATAGGATAAAGCAACGGCAACAATTCCCCATCGTACTGCCATAAAAAACGCAACCAACATTACCAATGCGGAGGCCATTCTGAACCTCAACAACCAGTCTGGTTTCCCTAATGCCATAATGACATTCCCATTAAACCGGAATATTGTTTGTGAAAGTCCGACGAATGATAATATTTGGATGATCACAATACTGGGAGTCCAGTTCATCCCCAGAAAAGCGTAGGTAAATTCTGGCGCAAATATAACCAGGGTGACAAATACCGGAAATCCAATGAAGCCGGCAAACCGAGTGGCACTGAGAAAGACGGATTGTAATTTTTCTTTTTGTTCCTGCAACCGTGAAAATGCCGGTAGGGCTACGGATGATCCTAAGTTCCCTACCAAATTTTGGATAGTGGTAATAACACGATATGCTACATAATAATAGCCCAGGTTTTCTGTACCTAGATAATAACCTATCAGAAGGTCATCAATGCGGGTAGATATAAAACCAGTAATCCTTGTTCCCACCACATAGATTCCAAAAGAAAACAATTCTTTAAATAAATTTTTAGCAAATTGAAACCTGGGACGATAATGGTGAATCTTCCACGCCAATCCCGTAGCCATAACTCCATCCGTAAGTTGTTGAATCACCAGACTCCAGACCCCGAGACCGCTCAATGCGCAACTAATACCGGCAATACTTCCCGTTAACCTGGAAATAAGCGCGCGTTTGGCGAGTTTTTTCATTTCCAGATTTCGTTCCATTAACGCCTGATGGGTTCCTCCCAGGGATGTGGTAATAAAGGTTAAGGATAGGGCAGCAAGGATGAGAGTCAGCCGCGGTTCGTGGAATACCCAGGCAATCAGAGGGCTGACCAATAGCCCGGCTAAAGTCAGCAAAAACCCCGTAAATACAATCGTCCAGAAAGCAGTATGAACATGACGTTCAGTGATATCCTTTTTCTGAACCAGAGCCATTGACAGTCCGGTATCCATAAACAATTGGGCAAAAGCAATAAAAACTGAAGCCAAGGCGATCAACCCAAAGTCTTCCGGTTTCAGAATTCGAACCAGAATAAGGAAAGTAATAAAAGAGGCCAACGTACTACCCCAATGCTGGGTCGTTGACCAGAAAATACCTTTAACTATTTTAGTTTTTAAATTAATAGAATGAGGAACCGTATTATACTAAAAACTATTGCAACCATCCCCGCTCGGTGATGATTTGTCTAATCCCATTGTGTAAAATTATTGTATCCTTCCACCCCATTTTCTCAACCCGCGACACATCCAACAATTTCTTCGGCGTTCCGTCAGGTTTGGTTGCGTCCCATTTGATCTTACCCTTAAATCCAACTATTTCTCGTATCATCTCCGCCAGTTCTCGAATGGTGACATCCTTCCCAGTACCGATATTTAAATGTGAGATTCCTTCAGAATGGATATCCTTCGCCTGAATTTTTCCCATGAGATAAACACAGGCATCGGCTAAGTCGTCCACATGCAGGAACTCCCGGTATGGCGACCCAGTACCCCATAAAGTTAGTTGGCCATCAATTATACCATGTTTTTGAAAGGTGGCAAGGATTTTCTCCTCTGTTGCGGTACCGTCAATATTTTCAACTGGCAATCTATTCAAATCACTCCTGATGGTGTTCCAACTATTATCGACCAGACATTTGGCCAGGTGTATTTTTCGCAGGAGCGCCGGCAGCACATGGGAGTTTTTCAGATCATAATTGTCATGAGGTCCGTATAAATTAGTGGGCATGACTGAAAAATAATTATGCCCGTATTGGTAATAATAATTCTCACAGAGTTTGATCCCGGCGATTTTAGCAATGGCATAAGGTTCATTGGTCGTTTCCAATGGGCCGGTTAATAAATACTCCTCTTTCATGGGTTGAGGACAGTCCCGGGGATAAATGCACGACGAACCTAAAAACAATAGATTATCAATTCCAGCCTGGTGCGCACCATGAATCAGGTTGCTTTCAATCGTCAGATTCTCATAAATAAACTGGCCGCGGTAGATATTATTGGCCAGAATGCCACCCACCTTCGCCGCGGCGACGATCACCCAATCCGGCTTTTCCGCCGCTAAAAAATCAAATACAGCCGACTGATTCAATAAGTCCAGCTCCTGGTGGGTTCGAACAACCAAATGAGTATAGCCAGCAGAGTTGAATCTTCGCATCAGTGCCGAGCCCACCATTCCCCGGTGGCCGGCGATAAATATCCTTGCTTTTTTATTCAAATGACGATTCCCTCTTTTTAAGGTAACAGGAAACAGGCTGCAGGATACAGATATGAGGGAACAAATGGCAGAATGCAAAGAGTGGGTTATTTTTTACCATTATGGACGTGTTGTTCGGATGGAATTTATCAATCCAACTATCATTGCTGATAGTTCTCTTGATTCCTGTATCCATTCCTTTCCGTTTTCTTTATCAATATACTCGATTTTCATACCAATAAAAATTTGTGTCCGCAGTTCAGCTACACTTCCTTTAGCAATTGTATAAAAATACTTTTTTTCTTTTGCCGATTCGCGCTCATAGCCTTCTGAAATATTCGAAGGGATAGACAATGACGAACGAGTGATTTGATCTTTAAAACCATAATCTTTGCTGTCTTTAAAATATTTATAAATCTTGGCAGAAAGCGCTACGCTACGCTGCCAAACATCCAGATTTTCAAAACCTACACTCATTCTTTCTACCCACACATTTTCCTGATTCCTTCTGCCTGTTTCCTGTCGCCTTACTTAATCAATACCCTCTTTTCTTCACCTTCTCCCAGTCAGCGAGGGCCATTAGCTGCACCAATTCCTCGAATCGGGTTTTCGGTTCCCAGCCCAGTTCTTCCCGAGCCTTGGAGGCATCTCCGATCAACAAATCCACTTCCGTAGGCCGAAAATATCCCGGGTCAACGGCTACGCGGACATTCCCGGTTTTCCGGTCACGTCCCACCTCATTCACTCCACGGCCCTCCCAGCTAAGGGGCATATCAAGAGTATTAAATGTGAGATCAGCGAATTCCCGTACCGTATGAGTCTCCCCGGTGGCCAGTACATAATCCTCTGCATTGTCTTGCTGCAGGATCCGCCACATGCCTTCCACATACTCTGGTGCAAAACCCCAGTCCCGTTTGGCTTCCAGATTTCCCAGTTTAATCACCGACTGGGTTCCTAATTTTATCCGGGCCGCGGCCTGGGTTATTTTACGGGTTACAAACGTTCCGCCCCGCCGGGGTGATTCATGGTTAAACAGGATCCCGTTGCAGGCAAAGAGATCATAGGCTTCCCGGTAATTGATAATAATCCAGTAGCCGTATAATTTTGCCACACCATAGGGAGACCGGGGATAAAAAGGGGTTGTTTCGGATTGGGGAACTTCCCGGACCTTGCCATAGAGTTCGCTGGTGGAGGCCTGATAAAACCTGGTCGATACACCGGTGGATTTGATCGCATCTAAAAACCTAAGCACCCCGATACTATCCACTTCCGCAGTGTATTCCGGGACTTCAAAGGATACTTTAACGTGACTCTGAGCCCCCAGGTTATAAATCTCATCTGGTTCTATTTTTTCCAGCAACCGGTTTAAATTGCTGGAGTCGGTTAAATCACCGTAGTGTAAAAACAGTTTCTTATTCATAATTGACGGATCATTATACAGGTGATTGATCCTCCCGGTATTAAAGGAACTGCTCCGGCGCAGCATACCATGAACTGTATAGCCCTTTTCTATAAGTAGTTCTGCCAAGTATGATCCGTCCTGACCGGTGATGCCGGTTATTAAAGCTGTTTTCATCACATTTTCTCCAAATTTTTATTTCTATAGTAAATTGATTTCAGGCATAGCTCCGCCTCCTGAGTCCCGGAAAACATTCATATAATTTACTCGATTATCATGGTATAAGGGTGAGTAAAACTCAACTGAGCAAAGGGTAAAGAATTCTAGTTCCAATGTTATCAAGTGACCCACAGCCAGAAAAATATAACCGGGAAGGATTGATTGTATATAGAAAAACAAAGGGGAACAACAGGTATTATCCGTCGGCATAAATAATGCACCGGTCAAATAGATTTGCCCTGCAAGGATTTGCTGTCTTATCAGAATGTAATCGATCTCTTTCCATTTGTACAGATTCAGTCCGGAATTAACGATTCTTCTAAGGGTTGGTTATCATTTCCCCCATAAGATTTAGTGGTAATCAATGGTATGAACCACAGGGCATGCCCTGGACCCATTATTCCGCCGCCCTGCCCAACGAAGCTCATAGAGCATAGTTGGGAAACAGTGGGGAATCTAACCAACCTTTTTTATCTGCCTTTGGCAGGCTCGTCCGACGTAGTTGTTCCTACGTCCTTACTGGACTTCGGGAGATAGATCGTACTCGAAGACGGATTGAACCGTAACAACCGCAACGCATTGGCTACAACTACCAGCGTACTCCCTTCATGAAAAACAATGGCCACTCCGATACCGGCGAGTCCGAATAGTGCCGACGGCAACAACAAGGCAATGACACCCAGAGAAACTACCAGGTTTTGCCGGACGATCCGACGCGCCTGACGGCTGAGGGCCAAGGCAAACGGAAGTTTGGATAAATCATCCGCCATGAGTGCCACATCGGCGGTTTCCAGCGCTACATCAGTGCCGGCGCTGCCCATGGCAATCCCCACCGTTGAGGTGGCCATGGCCGGGGCGTCATTAATCCCATCGCCGACCATGGCGACTTCACCGTATTTCGCCATCAGTTTCCGAATAGCAACTACTTTATCATCCGGAAGCAAGTCAGCGTAGTATTCACTAAGTTCGACTTCTTTAGCAATGGCAGCCGCTACCCGCTTATTATCCCCGGTGATCATAATCGTCTTTTTAATACCCAATCGCCGTAGAGTTGACAAGGTTGATTTGGTTTCCGATCGCGGTCGGTCAGCTAAACCAAGAATACCCAAGAAACGTTGCCCGGCCATCACCAGCATGGTAGTTTTACCGGCGGCCTCCAGTGCCCGAATCCTGGAAGTGATCAGATCAGGAAGAACCGCGGATTGCGCCTCTTTGAACAGTCGCAGATTTCCCACTTTTACAACCTCCCCGTTGAGTTCACCGACAATACCCCGCCCGGTAAGGGATTGGAGGTTTTCAACTTCCGGGAAAGTAATGTTGCGTTGCCGGGCCAGGTTAATGACGGCTTTAGCCAACGGATGTCCTGAGCGACTTTCCATGGCAGCGGCAATTCGAATCAGATCAGTTTCATCAGTTTCGTTGAGGGAAACAATATCGGTAACTTCCGGTTTTCCGGAAGTGATAGTCCCGGTTTTATCGAATGCAATGGCATCCAGGTGGCCTAGATTCTCAAGATGGACACCGCCTTTAACCAGAACACCGTTGCGGGCAGCCTGTGCTATACCGGAGAGAGTAGCGGCGGGCGTCGCAATCGCCAGCGCACAGGGAGAGGCCGCAACCAGCATCGTCATGGCTCGCAGAAACGCCTCTCCGAAACTCAGCAGACCGATAAGGGGTGGGGCGAATATTACTACGATTACGCTTACCAGTACGACCGGTACGAAAATTCGTTCAAATTTGTCGGTGAGCAACTGTGTCCGGGATTTCTGCGTTTGGGCTTCCTCCACCATCCGGACAACGCGGGCCAGCGTTGTATCCTTCGCCAGTTTGGTGACTTCAATTTCCAGGGCACCATCCCCATTTACTGTTCCGGCAAAGACAGCATCCTCCACTTCTTTTTCCACCGGGATACTTTCACCGGTAATGGGACTTTGATCCACAGCGGATTGTCCTTCACGTACCTGGCCGTCGATGGGAATACGTTCACCGGGACGGACAAAGACCCGGTCACCGCGGACCAGCTCTTTTACAGAAATTTCGGCAATTTGATCCCCACGGCGGACCCGGGCCGATTTGGGAGTGATTTCGCCCAGAGCCCGGATAGCTTTCCGCGCCCGGCCCATGGCGTAATGTTCCAGAGAGTGACCCAGGCTGAAAAGAAAGAGCAACAGCGCGCCTTCGGCCCATTCACCCAGTACTGCAGCCCCGATGGCGGCCACAACCATAAGAAAATCAATATCGAAGCGTAAGTGTCGTGCGGCTTTTAGTCCATGGAGAGTCGCATCATACCCACCGGTAAGATAAGCCAGAAAGTATACGATGACGGCTGGTCCATACGGTAAAGCAAACAATCTTTCTCCCAGGAACCCGGAAAGCAGGAAAAACCCGGAAAGCAAAGCCAAAACCAGTTCCCAGTTCTGCCGCAACCAACTGGTTGTTTCCTCTTCCTCAATCTCATATCCCAGGGAACGTACCAACCTGATAATTGCATCGCGGGAAATTATCGTGCTGTCATACTCGATACGCATTTTTTCAGCGGCATAATTAACTGAAACAACCAGGACACCTTTCCGGCGGACAAGAATATGTTCGATGCTGGTGGCACAGTCCCCGCAATCCATGTTAGTGATCCTCATGGTCTCATGATGAAAACGTTCCCTGACGGCGGCCCCGGCTGCCTCAGCCCAGCGTTCGACCTGATCCAGCGATACCAGATGCGGATTATAATGCAAACATAAACAAGCATTGTGGTTTTCACGATGGATGTGTGCTTTCTCAATTCCCCGATGGCCTTCCAACTGTTCCACAAGCCGTTCCACGCACTGGTCCTGCTCACTTTCCAGATCAGGAAGCAAAAGTGGGATTTCCAAATGTAAGGTATTTTCCGATTTCATCCGCTTACCCTCTTTTTTTCAAAAAGATTGACCACTGATGACAGTTATGCTTTCCGGTTTTCATTCCAAAACTACAAACTAATTTTGCAATTCATCCCTTTTTGATCCGTTTCAGACTTCCCGAATTTCCCGGCAGAAGACGATAGTTGTTTCTTTTTTGCCCAAAGCATGTGTTTTGACCCTGTTGAAGTGTCAGGGATTGATTCGGTAACACTGCCTCCAATCTTCATTGTCTTGCGTTCTCAGTGATCCCGGTGGCTATGGATAATTTTTTGCAGTGGAGAACGGGGACGACGCTGATCCCAGATTTCAATGAGTTCCGTTATATCGTCCCGGATGTTCTCCGGAGCTGTGACCCGCTCCACGTGACCATGTTTTTTCAGCCAATCAGTGCGTTGGAAATCGGGCGACGTCTGTTGTCCCGTATATTGTTCGATGACCCGCTTTCCGGAAAAACCGATATTCCCCGCATTCAGTTCAAACAGACGAATACCCCGGCTCCCGTAACCGATAGCTACTCCGCCCAGAGTAGGATCGGTGATGATCGTTATCACCGGGAGATGAGACCGTTCCACTAATGTAATAGCCAGATGTGCTTTGGGAATCGCCACCATAGAGGAACAACCTTCGTGCATCCGGGCGCCACCGCCTGAGGCTATCAGTATCATGGGGAGTTGTTTTTTTATTGCGATTTCAGACGCCCGCCAAATTTTTTCGCCGGTGGACATGCAAAAAGACCCTCCCAGAAATCCGAAGTCCACACCACAAAAGACCACTGGATTACCCTTTATCCGGGCCTGGCCGGTGATCATGGCCGACATGAGTCCCGTGATTGCTCTGGTTTCCTCAATTTTTTGGGAATATCCCGGAAATCCCAGAATATCTTTATCGACGACCCTGCGCGTTACTTTGTGTTCCTTAAATGATTGGGGATCAAGAATCAACTCCATATAATCCCAGATAGATGGACGCACGTATCGATATCCGCAGACATCACAAACATAATTGTTGCGTTTTAATGCAATAAAGTCAACCGGATCATATTTCCGTATACCGCTGACCGCTGGAATCCCGACACCCTGAATGCCGCTTGATAAAACCTTCCTGATTGGGCTCCGGTAACCGGGAAACCGGATGCTGAACCTGTCGTACCTGCTTTTCGGCGATTTGATCCCAATGTCCCATGGTTTTCCAGCGTTGAACACGCCGTTCCCAAAGGGCCACGGAACCCAGTCGATGCAAGGCATCGCAATGCCGGATTAAGGCCGCCGCGACATTTTTACAGGTTTGATCAGGATTGCGGTGTGCCGGGCCATCCCCTTCCGGAATCAATTCATCCACAATTCCGAATTGTAGTCCTTCTCGGGACGTGATTCGGGAAACGGACGCGGCTTCATCCGCCCGGGAGCGGGTATGAAACAGAATAGAGGAACAGGCTTCCGGTGTGATGACCAGATAGGTTGAATATTCCAGGGCGAGAACGCGATCACAGCCGGTCAGGGCAATGGCGCCGCCACTGCAGGCCCGGTTTAAAATTATCGCCAGCGTCGGTACTTTAGCTTCCACCAATGCCCGAATCGTATCCCCGATTCGCCAGGCAATACCGCCGGCTTCCGACGCCTCCGTTGGATCGGCGCCCGGTGTATCCACAAAAACGATAATTTGGCGACCTTCCTCCGAAGCTGCACGAACCGCCCGGGTTGCACGACGATAAGCCGCCGGAGTGGGCATTCCATGATTCCACTTGCGAACTTTTTCCGGGTCCGCCATGGCCTTTAGCAATTCACCATAATTTGAGGTTGGTCCCGTCTGCTGACCAATCAACATTACCGGAAGGTTAACTCCGCCTGGGTCCAGTACCGCCCGGTGTGTCTGAATCAGACAGGCCCCAAAATCAGGGGAATCAAAACACTCCGTTACGGCATGAAATAAAGGAAGGAAATCCAGATATTTGGGACGCTCAGGGTGAAAAGACAATTGATACTTTTCGTATTCCGTCAGACTATCATAGGAAGAGCGATCCGCATTAAGACGTCCGTCCTTTTCAAATGGATAATAAAAATGATCAGCCATGGGTTTGATTTTTTGCTCGTGCCTGCCGTTGTTCGATGAAATAATTCACGTGATATTGCATCTCATCCCAACGATTCTCCAAGCCCAATTCGCACAATATGATTTTATCGATTTTGCGATCCAGGGAAGTGGGAGTCGCTCCGATCGGGAGATCCAATAACCGATAATGTTCGGATTCCCAGGAAAACCGTCGCGGGTCCGGGATTGGTAAATGAATCAAATCCCGCTTGACCATACGGATTGCCCCACCTCCCAGACCGGTACGTCCATAGATTTCCAGCAACAGGTTCACCCAGATAGAATTCAGAATCAAGGCCAATGCCTCCGTTGATCCGCTACGGGGCGTCACACCATAAAAGGTATGCTCATAGGCCAAGTTTTCCGGGTTATGAACCACAAAATGGCGTCGGCCGCGAAGATCAGGCCATAGAATCGGCGCATGCCGGACCGTAAACGGAATGTTTTCCGTTGGGAGCCACCATACACAATCACGCTTCCGAATTGTATATGCTTTTATTTCTCGTGGTGATTTGATTACCGGAGTGTCCGTCGTATACCTGAGTTTTTTAGAATAAAACCGTTGATTATCCCCCGTAATAATTCCCGCTCTAATATCCGCTACGGTTCCAAGTGGAACTATTTTTTCATTTTTAGCAATGGT
>JAADFQ010000023.1 GCA_013152835.1 FCB group bacterium | reverse complement strand
CCTCCATATTGAAGACCAGTTTCCAATCGTCACGGCGTATCATGCGCATGGTCCCGCTCTGGGTCCAGGAATTCAGGCAATCGAAACTGAATTCAGGATTTAAGGCTCCTTCTTCAACCGGGTCAAGGTCATCGTCCGCGGTATAGTTCAGTCCACCGAATCCATGTTCAGCATAGGCGCTGGTAAATTCGGCCTCCGGGAATTCCTGTCCGGTGAGTAACGGCCACAAACTCCGGCCCTGTACGCCGGCAGGTATTTCCACCCCCAGCGCCTCGCAGAGTGTCGGCATAATGTCGCAGATATTAATATGCGCCGGATGAGGAGTATCCCGCGTGACAATACCCGGCCCGGTGAAAAACAGAGGAATCCGGGTCAGGCATTCCGGAAGATCCGGTCCTTTACGAATCAACCCGTATTCGCCAACAAAATCACCATGATCCGAAAGAAAAACGATAATGGTATTATCGTAAAGATCATTCTCTTTAAGGAAAGTGACAAACCGTTTGACCTGGTCGTCGATGAGACGCAGCATCCCGTGATAATTCGCGCGAGCGCGATTGAGTTCGGCGTTATAATCCGGGACCGCCCGGTCCCAGATGCTCCTTAACCATTGCCAGCGAAACCCCTTTTTCGCCAATGCTTTTTCGTCTGTCCGGCAAGGGGGCAGTTGTTCGGAAGGAAACCGGGAATAATACGGTTCCGGCACTTGATAAGGGTTGTGTGGTTCAGCAAAGGTCAGCCACAGGAAAAAAGGCGACCCGGACAGGGAGTCGATCCATTCCCGGGCCTTGGTGACCACCCGGTATGGCCCCTGACATTCGAACGGGAACGGCGTCGGCTCAAGATATGTCCGGTGATGAAGAGCGTGCAAAAATTCATCGAATTCCTTTTCCTCCCTGGTTCGATCCTCACCGGAACCGCCGTCATGACCGAAGGGGGCACAGAAGTCCAGGTGATCGTCGGTAAGGTGCGAATGATTTTTCCCCGACATACCGGTTTTGTACCCCTGTTCTTTCAGGACGTCAATCAAATCCCGGGAATAGGTGGCATCATTGATATTGTGGTTGGTTCGCACCCGGGTGGCGCTGGGATAGCGCCCGGTGAACATACTGACGCGGGCGGGGGCACAAACCGGCATGCAGGTATAGGCCCGGTTAAAATCGACACCCGTTTTGGCTAAAGAGTCAAGGAAAGGTGTGGTGTCTAATGGATAGCCTTCCCGTGCTGATAAGTCGGCTCGTTGCTGATCGGTCATAATGATTACGATATTGGGTTTATCCTTCATTCGTCCTCGATCGATAAACATTGAAATTCATAAACAACTCTTTAAAATTCTGTGCGAAAACCTGTGATACATGATACTATTTCAATAATATTAGTTTTTTTGTTGCCGTATAATGACCTGTTTTAATACGATAGAGATATACACCAGTTGACATTTCAACACCAAATTTATCCCTTCCATCCCATTGAGTTGAGTGAAAACCACTTGTCAGTTTACTATGTTCCAATTGTGTCACTTCACGACCAAGAATATCATAAATCATAAGTTGGACATTTCCTGCCTCAGGGATGTCAAATCGTATGGTTGTAATCGAGTTGAATGGATTTGGAAAATTCTGGTATAACATAAATTTCTCAGGCAAAACTGAAAGCTCCCGATCCACAGATACAGTGTTGGGCTCCAGAGTGATATTATCCACCCAAACGGTTGTGTAACTCGTTTCCGTTGCGGTATCGTTATACGCGAGCCAAAGATTGAATAGAGTTATATTTGTTCTATCCATAGGTTGACCATCGCCCAAATAATACTCTTCAAAATCCTCGAAGGGTACATAGACTTCTTCACCACTTGTATTCAATAAGTTTAGATCTATCTCGGGTGACATCCATTTCCCGCCATCATCTTCCACTATGCTCATTGTAAAATAAGCTTCATGTCCGATCACTGCTCCACGTTTGAGCCAAAGTCTGATTCCGGAAAATTCCGTCAGGTCTCTTCTCGCAAAAACATTTACCGATGTTCCGGCGATGCCGAAAATAGCTGGATCCCAATTCACGGCGGCAGTATCCTCGCTGGGTACAACCCCGCTATTAAAAGAAAAAACCAGCTTCATTGCCTGATTTCCATCAATGCCACCGGATTTATCTAATGTACGCGTCATCGCAACCTGTACGGAACTATCCTCGCTGTCACCGCTCCAAAGAAGCAAGTCCCACTTTAACGCTAACGTGCTATCCGAATCATAATTTTCAAAATCATCATTAAAAGGCGGAGCGATAACCGGAGCAATTTCTGATGTTCCTCTTGTGGCTATGCCATGTAAGACGTTATTGGAATCAAACCACAGGGGATCAATACAGATAAATCGATCCCAGCCCACGTTCGCTCCTTGCTTTTGGTGATATACATGCCATAATTCCCCGGCGGCATCCGTGATCACGGAGCCGTGCCCAGGTCCATAGACCCCATCTCCCCCGGTGATTATCGGGTTCCCGGAGTACTTCGTGAAAGGACCAAGTGGGTCATCAGACGTTGCATAACCGATGGCATAATTTTGAGTATTGGCGGCAGTCCCAGAATAGAGCAAATAATAAGTGTCTCCACGTTTAATCATCCATGGTCCTTCAGTAATACTACCACTGATCATTTCCCATGGTTCGGTGGGCTCAATTACCATTGTACTGTTTCCGACTAATTCTAATGGGTTTGTCATTTCCTGAACAAAAATTTTAAAGCCACCATCGAGGTTCGTTCGAACAAAATATAAGTAATAATTACCGTCATCATCCTGAAAAAGATGCGCATCAATTGCATTATAGAGTAAAATTCCCTGGTCTATAAAAACCTCATCCGGTCTGTTTGCAGTTGCAACCCCAATTTTCCAGTTTGCCGTATAATAGAGATAAAACTTTCCATCAACGGAATGATAGAAAATATCAGGCGCCCATACATTGATTCCGCCCGGTATGAAAATCCTGGAACCCTTGGTCCAGTTTACCAGATCATAGGATGTGTAAACATGGTAACTGGTATTATCTCCGGTTGGATACATATAATATTTGCCTTGATAGAATATAACTGCTGGATCCGCAGGTCCCAACTCTGATATGACGGGATTTGAGTATGTACCGGCAGGACCACGCACCGTAAAATGCCAAACCGTCCCCCGCCAAATTGTGGTATCGCTAACTTCATCGATGCGCCAATAATAGGTGGTCTCCGGTTCAAGGCAACACGGAGAATAACTGATTACATCAAGACTCTGTCTTCCCCGGTATAGCCCTGTGAAATCAGATGTATCGGCGCTAACAACAGCATCTTCATCAGTGCCAAAGTACACGTCATGGGCGTTGGCGTCCTCTCCCGACGCCCAGAGCAGAGTCGGCGTAAGTCCTATATTTATGGCTCCATTATCCGGGCTGGGAGCCGAGGCCATATAGGACACCAAATAGATGTCATCGACCAAAACGGTTGTTGAACTATTAGCGGTTGCGACTTCGTCATACGCCAGGAAAAAGAAAGAAATTTTAATACTTGTACGATCCATAGGTTGTCCGCTACCAGTGTAATACTCCGTAAACTCATCGAAGTCCAAAAACACAAATTCACCTTCCGGATTCAAATTGCTGAGGTTTATTTTCGGAGACATCCACTTCTCTCCACCCAATGATTCATCTTCAATAATATTCAGCTTAAAGTAAGCTTCGTTCCCGGTCGTTGTTCCCGGTTTCAGCCAGAGACTAACACCTGTAAAGCTGGTTAAATCCGTACTATTCGGAACAAGATAATAACCCGTTATTCCATATATACACGGTTCCCATCCAACTCCCAGATTCTGTGTATTGGGAGCAACACCCGACTGGAAAGTAAGCGTCATCCGCATCGCTTGGCTTCCATTGGCGCCTCCGGTCGTCACCAGATGTCGTTCCATGGTCACCCCGGAAGGATTATCTTGATTATTACCACCCCAATATACCATAGTCCACTTTGCTTCCAGGTCTTCGTCAGTAGTATAATTCTCGAAGTCATCATCCATGTATGAAGCTGCTGAAAGATTCCCGGTAAGGCTCAGGACAATAAGACAAAGCAATAAATATATTACTCTGTGAATTAGGCTATTCTCCTTTCCGTACTTGGAATCAGCCATGGCTTTATTTAACGGCTATTGCTCACGCTTTTTGAAGGTGAATAACACGATTGAATGAGCAGGTATGGAATAAGATATATCCTGACCATTTATCAGCATTTCGGAAGCTTTGATCGTCACCAGATCGGGATTATCCCATCGATTCCTTGCCATGAAATTATTTCCCGTCAATATTTGCAGATTTACTTTTTTATCCGGATAATAATCGTTTAATACAATTTGTGTTTTGATTGCACTATCGGGATGTCGGTTTGTTAGAATCAGATTAAATTCACTGCCATCATCATTAAGTAAACCGATTGCATCCAGATAAGGTACTTCCATAACCGGCGAATACCGGCCCGAAGAGGTATACATCGGTGACTGAACATTGATACGGACCGGGATTGTACCGGACTGGGTAGAATAGAGTTTCCTGGCGTAATAAACCGGGTTGGGAAATACGAATCCCTTATACTTAATCAATCCGCCTGCGTGATTCACTAAAGCGCTGTGCGTGATCATTTCAACCAAACCCTTGGAACGGATACCGGCATTGATAATTCCGGAATAAAATAGCGCTTCAGTTAAGGTCTGATTACTGGGGATTGTTGTATCGTTGATAAATATCTGGAGCTCGGTGACCGCTAACTTCGGCTCCTTTATATACTCAGCCATCTGGTCGGACAGAATCTGTAACTCTGTTGGATAGTAGGAAGTATAGGCCATTATTGATTCATACACTTCCAGCGGATCAGTCTCTGGTGGTGTTCGATGGGCAATGACCGTATGCAACGACAGCGAACGTAATATATCCGAATCCCTTTCGATAACCGGTCCATTCCATTCCGGATATTGACCAGTGGCAATCGTTTTTATAGTCGGGTCGACTGCTTTCATTGCCGAATAAAACTTCCTATAACGTTTAGCATACTTTTTTGGCGTGGTATAACCGATTTGCCATTTCCCCCATAACTCGTTTCCGATTTCCCAATAAGTAACGTTGTAAGGTTCGGGATGACCGTATTTTGCACGCAAAGCACCATACTTAGTATCCACACTACCGTTACAGTATTCCACCCAATCGGCTGCTTCCCGGGGTGTTCCATCGCCGGCATTTACACAGATCATGGGTTCCGCTCCCACAAGTCTGCAAAAAGTAATATATTCGTCCGTTCCGACATGATTGTATTCAATCTTACTCCAAGGCCGATTTTTGGTTGTTTTCCTTTTATCAATGGGACCAATTCCATCTTTCCAATGATACCCCGATACAAAATTCCCTCCGGGAAAACGCAGAAGTGATAATTTGGATTCTTGAGAATATTTAACAACATCCGCATCAAAACCGTCAATATTATCTGCAGGAAATAGAGTCATCTGATCCAGCCAGATTGTCCCCGGCTGTGATAATCCGGCAATTAATTGCAGAATAGTCCCTTTTTCCACTGCTTCTTTGATCGTGAACTTCACCGTATATCGCTGCCACTCCGATGAAGACACCTGGACACGGTTTTCCGACAATATACGTTTTTCGTCGGCAAACCCGCGGATAGATAGAATCAACTCTACGGGTTGTTTGCTACGGGCATAAAAGTTTATTTCATAATCATTTTCACGATGGAGCGGTAAATAGAGTACCTGCCGAATCCCGCCGTGCTTACTCTCCAGTTTATTAACCGTAATTTGCTGGGACAATTCCGAATTAAACGCATCGGTATCAAGTTTATAAATAATATCGCCTTTCCCGTAAGCCAACCAGAAAGGAGCAATACCGCGTTTGTGGCTTTCCATGACATCTGTCGCTGGAATACTCATCCACCTTGCGTAGTACCCCATTCGGCGTTCATAATCCGATTCCTGACCCCAGAAATGCCAACCTTCAAAACTCGGATTGATGAAAACCTGCGCCCATAGTCCGCCGTATACATTTTGTCCAAGATGTTCGGTGAATTTACCATACAGAAGACGACTGACCGGTTTTTCGGCTTTATCAC
Source organism: FCB group bacterium (assembly GCA_013152835.1). Lineage (GTDB taxonomy): Bacteria > Fidelibacterota > Marinisomatia > Marinisomatales > J089 > J089. The sequence goes on along the minus strand of JAADFQ010000023.1, from coordinate 2,768 downwards.
TGGTATAGATTTGAATCTTTGCTCCGCTGTTACTCTTTTCAACGGTGAAAAGGCGATGGGCTTCCTGACCTACAATTACCGTAATCGACAGGATACTAACAACCATTAGCAATTGCACTTTATGAATTTGTTTCATACTGTTTTCCAAAAGGTCGGTTTCCTTCCACAGGTGGTATTTGCTCTTCATATCAAAACGTATTGCAGTTCGGTAGCATCATTCAATTATTATTTGTCTCCCTTGGGAACATTCTAACCGATCTGAAAAGCCGCAGATCCGGCCTCAGTCAGGAAAAATGTTGCCTTCTCTGCCAGTCCCGGAAATATTCGATGATAATTATCTGACCATTTTTCGAGAAACGTGCCAGCGGATTCCTTCTTGATCAGCGCCCACACTGAACCGCCATATCCGGCTCCGAAAGCAGACGCAGCCACAGCGCCCAATTTCCGCGCCTTCCGGACTAAGAATATTGTCTCCCGAATCTGGTTACCCAGGAGCGCGGCGGAGATTTCCTGTGAACGGTCGGTCAAGCGACCGAAAACAGTCAGGTTCCCGTTGAGTAACGCTTTACCGGCTGGTCGGACAATCTCCTCATTTTCAATGATAAAATGTTCCAAACGTTTTCTCAATTCAACGGCCGTAAATGAAGTGCCAGAAGTCCTATCAATAATCCTGCATAGTTCCCTGAAGGCTTCTTCTCCGCGAGAGATAATTGCCTTTAAAGAAACATCGGCCAGACCCGTTTCCCTTTGCCAGGTTCGTACTATGAATTCCACCATCATTGCTGCACGATTGTATTGATTCCTGGCTGTGCCGGTCTTCCGGGCCTCGACCCCGCTGAAACCAATGGCAAAAAGATACCCCTCCGGCACCGGTAGATAACATTCGATATTTGTCGGAGAATATGTAAACTGACCAAGCCGGTACGGTTGCGAACATAAGATCGCCGTATGATCTTCACTTCCGCCAAACGTTCCCACTCCCTGATCACCTTCGAGCGTTCCGAAACTGCAACCATTCTCTACCGCTGCCAGGTATGCAGCGAGGTTCAGGTTATTCCTAATATTACGTTTGTATATTTCCTGGTCATCCAATGTATTGGTCGTTATGAATACAAGAGCGAACAAAACCACTAAAGCACTCGAACTACTCATTCCTGCTGCCCTGGGCAGGTCACTGGTAAATACAACATCCGCACCTCTCAGCGCGCCGGAAAAATTCCGCCGTAATCGTCGTGCTACGGTCATCGGGTAATTTGTCCAGTGTTCCTGATTTATCGTCAAATCCGGAATGATGTCAAACTCAGCATAATCTCCTGTAACACCGTCACAAATCCGCATCAGACTATCTTTACGGGCAACCGCTATTGCGCAAAAACCCTGCCCGACCGCCGCGACAATGCTCCGCCCTCCGGCATAATCGGTGTGCTTGCCCAAAACTTCCAATCTTCCGGGTATAAAGAATACTATAACGGATGACTGCTTATCCACACCCCTTTGTTCCAGATTATGCATACATTGGACTAACAGTGCCGCTTTATCTGTTGCTACCGGCCCCGAAAATCCATGCTGACGGAAACGGTGTTCCATTGCATCAATATCCGCCAGTTCGGACAATATCATAGATGCACCTGCATATTGGCTAATTGTTTTCTGACACTTTCGATATCCGTTCTGTGCGTTAAATCCAGAACCAATCCTTTTGCGGATACAACCTGGAAACGCTGGTCTAATTCGTTTATCGCATACTGGACAGCATACGGCAATTCCAACTCTCCCCGGGGTGAGAAGTTAATTGATCGACAGGCTGAAAAGATCATCGGATCAAAACGCCAACAGTTCATACTTATTTGGACTGGCACGGAACGAGTATCCAAGATTTCAATATCCGGCTTCTCTATAATTTTTTCCAAATATCCCAAAGCATTAAGCTCAACTATCGCAAACCTGGACAGGCGTTCAGCCGGAATATTGCTATGGACCAATAAATCCATCTGATTGAAAACAGCCAAGCCCGGCATCTGTAAACATTTCAGCTCCTTCAGAACGTTCAGGGGATAATAAGTATCCGAATTAATAACCAAAAAAGGATCATCGCCCACAAAGGATTCAGCTGCAACAACAGCATCAGCCGTACCCAGGGGATCCCTCTGAATAGCGTATTCGATATGTAAACGCTTAGCTAAGGTTTGATTGTAATGAGTCCGCAACGGATGATGTTCCGGACCAATCACCAGACAAATCCGACGGTACCCCGCATCGGCCAGAGTATTCAGTATATAATCCAGAAAAGGACGACCTGCGATCGGTATCAGAGCCTTGATCCCGGTATTGGCCACGCGACGTTGTCGCTTGTTGAGATCGATGTTGCCATCTTTTTGACGCATCCGCGTTCCCAGACCGCGAGCAAGAATTACTACTTTGTCCAATTCCCCTGTTTTCATAAACATTAAACTTCAGATCCGGAAAATAACGGACCTGATTCTTTAATTCTCAGATCATCAACCTGATAAAATATGGTAGGAATAAGCCCTGTCCCGCTTTGCCAGTTGGGTACCACAAAATACGAATTAAAAAATTTTTTCATTTCTCCTGGAATTACGGATCCGGAAATTTTCGGACCGGAAGAGTACTTACACTAATGATAGACTGTGGCAATATCAAAATTCCGACCTACTTTACCTTCCAAGGAAAATACATACCGTTTTTCTACCTGATCAGCAGGAGTTTATGAGTCTCCGTGAATTGGTCTGCTTTCAACTGATAAAGAT
>JAADFQ010000022.1:9161-10262 GCA_013152835.1 FCB group bacterium | reverse complement strand
AATGCGATAATACCCGTTTTCATCAGAAAGCCCATAAGTGGTCAATATTTCCTGCTCATGGTTCCGGAGTGCAATTAATTTTTCAGAAGGCGCTTCGGAAGCCGTTTCAGAACGTTTTTCGGCGTCATACTTAAAATATTCCCTGACTCCAATCAAAATAATAAGCAGCGCGAGAACTGATACAATCACGATAACCGTCAAACGTTTCCGTGAGCCATTATGAGTCTTGGAACTTAATTTTTTTACCGCACTCATATCCGGTCCCTAAGCATTCGTAAATTCTATGGATTTTTTCAAATTCGGATCCCCAGCGGGAACCGGCGTATGAGTGGAAAACGTACGCCAGAATATTCCCAGAAAAATGCCGCCGATACCAAGAAAAGAGGATACATCCATCCAGGATAAAACCGGTCCCTGGTGATGAAGATTGGGCATAATCAGCCAGTATAAATCGACATAATGCATGAATATCATCCATCCGGCCATGAATCCCAGGACCTGGAGATTCCGTTTCCCCGCACGGAAAATTAAGGTCAGAAACGGAAGGATAAAATGACCGGCAATCAGAAATAAGGAAGCCAATTTCCAGCCCCCTTCCCAGCGATGCAAGTACCAGACGGTTTCCTCCGGTATGTTGGCATACCAGATAAAGAAATACTGGGAACCACCGATATATCCCCAAAAAACGGTGAAGGCGAACAGGAGCTTCCCTAAATCGTGATAATGTTCCACAGTAACCAGATCGCTAAACCCTTTTTGGGATTGCAACTTCAAGTTCAAAATAATCAAAAAGGCCAGGATGACTAAATAACTACCGGAAAAAATATAGACACCGAAAATCGTGGAATACCACAGAGGATCGATGGACATCACCCAGTCAAATCCGAAAAAAGTCAGGGTCAGGGCAAACAGGATGATTGATGGAGCGCTGATGGTTTTGAGGCGTTGGGAAATCACCTGTGAATTCTCTCCCGTATCCTGTTTCAGGGAAGTGCGGTAAAGCAACTGTGCAATAACCATCCAGACCAAAAAATAGCCCACTGCTCGGATCGAGAAGAAGGACGGATTCAAATAACCGGATTTTCCGGCCAGGACCGGATT
>JAADFQ010000022.1:0-9101 GCA_013152835.1 FCB group bacterium | reverse complement strand
GCGAACAGGAGCATCCAGGGCAATGTGGTCATTACTGCTTCCGCCATCCGCCGGATATTTACGCTCCATACGGCGCCGGTGGCATGGTGAATCAGCACAAAGAGCAGGCCTCCCAGTCCCAAAGTGATCCAGAAAACCAGGGATAGCAAACCGGAAAACCAGAATTGTTCCGGGTTTGTCCACAGGCCAATCGAAAAAACAAGCAATCCCAAAACACCCAGGCCCCAGAAGATCGGTGTTAGCCGGCCGGGATTCGATAATTCAGGGGATGTGAAATTGGTATTCATCATTAGGGTCGTATCCGGTCACGTTGATTTTTGGGGATATCCGAAAGGACGGCATGTTGACTGCGTTGCAGGGCGCGGACGTAATGGATGATAGCCCAGCGATCCGCGACCGGAATTTGATGACGGTAAGACGGCATATTGCGAATTCCCTGAGAAATGATTTCAAATATTTCCCCGTCCGGCATGGAACGAATTCGATCCTGGTGGAAAGATGTGGGCGGAATCGGGTACTGATATTGGGTTATGATTCCCTTCCCGTCGCCCAGGCGGGAATGACAGGGAGCGCAATAAATATTAAATCGTTCCTGTCCCCGGTTCATGACCTGTTCCGTCAAGGCAACCGGATTGGTGTTCACAAAACTGCTGTCCGTATTTCGTCCTGTATAGAAAGGTAAATCAGCCTTCAGCAACCCCCGGGCTACGGTTCCCTCCACCGGCATCCGCATCGTGGCTTCATCTTTGAAAAAGCGACTTCGGGACTGGGGCTTATACTTTTCCTGGGTATCCATGTTGGGATTTAAATGAATCGGCGGCTTTTCCGAAGTACGTCCCCGGCATCCGGATAACACCAGAGCCGTCAGACTCAAAGCGATCAGGAGTTGAATCATCTTCATTCGTCGGGGCCTTCCAGTAACTCGGTATGTCCCGATCCCAGGGATTCCAATAAGGTCTTGGTTTTCTCCGGATCAAATTTTGGATCTTGGGAGTCAATCCCGATGAAAAATCCATCATCCGTGGTTTTTTCAAAATAATCGGAGAAAAACACAGGATGGTTCAGACGGGGCAATCGGTTAAAAGCCAGCATTCCGAAAACCGATCCGATGGCTCCGAACAGAACCAGCATGGCAAAGGTAATCACAATATAGGCCTGCCAGGCGAAAACGGGTTTCCCGGCAATGATTTGGGGATAAGCAATGGCGTGCGCCCAGGATTGCATTCCGAACCCGACGGCGGCGCCGATAAAAGCGAAGATACCGATGACAAAACCCAATTTCGACCGTTTCATCCCCATTGCCTGGTCCATTCCGTGAATCGGGAATGGTGAATATGTATCCCATCGGGTAAAACCGGAGTCCCGGACTTTTTCGGCTGCCCTGAGAAGACTCCCGGGATTCCCAAATTCGGCGATGATGCCATGAATTTTACTCATGGGTTCCTCCGGCGGTATAGTGCGGATCGGCCTGGGGCAGGACACCCTTTACTTCGGCCATGGCAATCATGGGCAGGAAGCGCAGGAAAAGGAGAAAGAGCGTGAAAAAGAGGCCGAACGACCCCACAAAGGTGGCAATATCCCAAATCGTCGGGCTGTAGTAATCCCAGGCGGAGGGAAGATAATCCCGGGACAGGGATGTGACCGTAATGACAAAGCGCTCAAACCACATCCCGATATTTACCAGAATGGAGGCGAAAAAGAGGAGTCCCACGCTGCGGCGGATTTTTTTGAACCAGAAGAACTGAGGAACAATCACATTGCAGAAAATCATGATCCAGTAAGCCCAGGCATAGGGACCAAACGCGCGATTGATGAAGGCGAACGCTTCATATTGGTTCCCGCTATACCAGGCGATGAAAAATTCCATGGCATAGGAATAACCCACCATGGACCCGGTAACGAGCATGATTTTCGCCATTTTGTCCAGGTGATTGAGGGTAATGATGTGCTCCAGATGGTATACTTTCCGGGCGATGAGTCCCAGCGTCAAAACCATGGCAAAACCGGAATAGATGGCTCCGGCGACGAAATAGGGTGGGAAGATCGTGGTGTGCCAGCCGGGAACGATACTGGTGGCAAAGTCAGAGCTCACGACGCTGTGCACCGATAACACCAGGGGCGTAGATAATCCGGCCAGGACCAGGTAGGCAATTTCATAATGCTGCCATTGGCGATTTCCGCCTCTCCATCCCAGGGCCAGGGCGCCAAAGGTCAACTTCCGGAGACGGGTTTTCGCCCGGTCGCGCAGGGTGGCCAGATCAGGAATCAGTCCTGTATACCAGAAAAGAAGCGAAACGGTAAAATACGTGCCCACGGCGAAAAAATCCCATAACAGGGGTGACCGGAAATTGGGCCAGACACCCATCTGATTGGGAACAGGGAAGAAATAGTAGATCACCCACATGCGACCAATATGGATTCCGGGGAAAAGCAGGGCGCAGATCACGGCGAATAACGTCATGGCTTCGGCAAAGCGATTGATGGAAGTACGCCAGCGTTGCCGCAGTAAAAACAGGATGGCGGAAATCAGGGTCCCGGCATGACCGATTCCCACCCACCAGACAAAATTCACGATGGCCCAGCCCCAACCAACGGGATTATTCAATCCCCAGACACCGGTTCCGTTCCATACGAGAAATCCCACCGATCCAAACAAGACCAACAGCAGGGAGACGGCCATTCCCCAGAGTAAAAACCAAAGTTTAGGTGTTTTCCCTTCCGTGATCGAGCTGATATTTTCAGTGATAGTGTGGAAGGTCTGATTCCCGGTAATTAGATCCGCTTCCGTAGCCACGTGCATCTTCTCGTTTTTCAAAGGGAGTGCTTCTGCCATAATCAGGATTCCGTTTTCAGTCTGGGATTCGGATTATGCAGACGGGCCAGATACGTTGTCCGCGGTTTGGTGTTGAATTCACCGAGCAGGGCGTAATTCCGGTTTTGTTTTTTTACGCGGGAAACGGCACTGTTTGGATCGCGAATATCTCCGAAGACGATTGCATCGGTCGGGCAGGTTTGTTGACAGGCAGAAATGATATCTCCGTCCATGAGGTCGCGATGTTCATTTTTGGATGTAATCTTGCCACGATTAATTCGCTGGACACAATACGTGCATTTTTCCATTACACCCCGGAAACGAACGGTGACATCGGGATTCATGGCCATTTTCACGATTTCCGGTGTATCCTTGGTATAGTTGAAGAAATTGAAACGGCGGACTTTATAGGGACAGTTGTTTGAACAATAGCGGGTTCCCACGCACCGGTTATAGGCCATGGCGTTCAGTCCATCCGGGGTATGGGTTGTAGCGCCTACCGGACAGACTTGTTCACAGGGTGCGTTTTCACATTGCTGGCAACCTACCGGTTCCATAACCATTTCGGGATTATCAAAATCACCTTTATAATACCGGTCCAGTCGCAGCCAGTGCATTTCACGGCCCTTTAACACCTGGGATTTACCCACTATGGGAATATTATTTTCACTCTGACAGGCAATCGTACAGGCGTTGCAACCGGTACAAACGTTCAAATCAATCGTCATTCCCCATTGGGGACCCTGGGAATAATCCGGTTCATCCCAGAGTGATTTCAGGGGTGGATGTTCCACGGCTTCTTCCACGAAATCCGGGTTGGCACGATATTCTTCAAGCGTGGCTTCCCGATAGATGGCCGGAAGGCGTTTCTGAATCGCATCCGCTGCCAGTTTCTCCGTATCCAGACCATGATGATCCTGAGTACAGGCCAATATCCGTATCTCTCCGGTTTTTTCAACGCGTATTTTCCTGGATATTAAGGCGCCGTTTTGGGAAAATAGAGGATAGACATTCACGCCGACACCATTCCCGATCCGGCCCGCATGTGTTCGACCAAAACCTAATTCCAGGGTCAGCGTGCGATCCGCCTGGCCGGGCATAATCCATACCGGGCATTCAATCGACTCACCTTTCACCGTAATTCGAAGGACATCCTGATTTTCCACGTCCAGTTCTTCGGCCAGGGACCGGCTGAGGAGTACCGCATTATCCCAAGTCAACTTTGTCACCGGGTCCGGGAGTTCCTGAAGCCAGCCGTTGTTGCTGAAGCGACCATCATAGGTCGAAGCAGAAGGACGAATGACGAGTTCATAGCGATCTTTAATCTGGGCCGGGAAGGGGAACGGATTCCCCCGAACGGCGGCAATCAGGCGTGGGTGTTTGATAGTTGCGCGTATCGGAACCGATTTGCTGCGATCGACAATTCCATCGTGAAGAGCTTTCTTCCAGCGCGATTCAAAATTATTTTTTCCGATAATTGACCGGAACGTTTTTTGTACTTCCGAATAGGCCGATACGTTGGCAGGATCGATAAGGGTTGAAACATATTCAATCGCGTTCTTGGCACCGAACAACGGTTGAATCTGGGGCTGAATAATAGAGATGGACCCATCGCTGTATCGCAGGTCGCCCCAGGATTCCAGGGGATGGGCGAGGGGTGCATGCCATTCGCAGGCTGCGCCGGTCTCATCGCGGTACATTCCCAAATGAATGGAATGGTTCGCTTTTCGGAGCGCACTGAGAAAGGAAGGGGTTCCGGAATTTGTGTACACCGGATTTACATCCAGACAAATTAAAGTATCGACGGCACCGCTGAATAAATGCTCTTGCAGATCATGAATATCGGCTGGTCGATCGGGTTGGATATCCTCAGTTGAATAATATTCGATAGTTTCGCCAATATTATATAAGGCTTCATTGATACCGGCTACCAGGGCATGCACTTCCGGAGGTTGGTGACGACCGGCAATAACAATGGAACGTTTTTGACTAAACATTAAGTCCGTGGCGATCTCATTTACCCAGTCGGAATTCAATTTCAGATGACCGTAATCCATGACTGCTTCCACAACCGGTAATTCCAATCCCAGGAATTGCAGACGATATACCAGGGCGGCTGCAAAAGCGCCGACCAGGGAAGAAGGTAATCGGAGGCGGTGGTCGGCCATACCACCGGTAACAGACATGGAGCTTTCCACCACGTAAAGGCGGTTCATATCATCCTGTTCATTTTCAACCCGTCGACGTTGAGCGAACCCGGCGGCATTCCGGACGGCATCCCGTTCGGTCAGGAGAAAATCAGAATCCAGTGACAGGATTACATCGGCTTTTTCAAAATGGTAAACTGGCTGAACCGGTTTACGGGTCGCGCGGCGCAGTCCGGCCAAAATATTGTGATCGGAAACGGCTTCATGGGTATACCACCGGGCTTTGGGGAATGTTGTTTTGAATTCAGCCTGGAGTCGCCGGAGGGTTGGGGACGTAAATGAACCGGATAAAATGGCTAGTCCTTCGCCCTGCTTGGCTTTCGCATCAGAAGAGACTTGCTTCCAGTAGGCAAGGAATTCTTCCCAACGGGTTTCCTGTCCGAATCTGGCGGGACGCTGGGAACGGTCCGGGTCATAGAGGCCAAGAATTTCTGCCTGAGTCCAGGCAGACGCTTTTCCCCGACTACCGGGGTGCAGGTCATTGCCCTCAATTTTTGTGGGGCGGCCTTCATGATTCTCAATCAAAATCCCGGCCGTATCCAATCCCAGGGGAAGGGCGGAGGCATAAGTGAGCGGAATTCCGGGCAAAATATCTTCGGGAGCGGCCACATAGGGAAGAATTTTTTCAACCGGACGGCGACAACCGGCCAATCCGGCCAGGGCCAGGGAAGCGCCCATTAGAGATAGAAATGATCGCCGGGAAAGACCATCCAAATCCACCGTGCCTTCAGGGAATTCGTTTTCCACAAATGTTCTGAATTCCTTGGTCTGGGACAAATCATTCATACTTCGCCAATAAGGCCGATTGGAACTCAGGGTCAATTTTTTCGGTTCGGTCATCGATGGCATCCTGCGCAATCGGTGGGTGGATTAATATTTCGCTCCAGAATCATTTGTCGGCCGATTTCAGCCTGGTTTTCCGGAGGTTCCCATCCTAAAGTGGTCACCTGATCCAGGGGGCGTAACTGGGAAGCGGGGTTTCGGTGACATTCAAGGCACCAACTCATACTCAAGGGTTTCATTTGTTGGACAACTTCCATTTTGGCGACATGCTCATGACAGCTTTCACAGCCGACGCCGGCGCGAATATGGGCGCTATGATTGAAATAAGCGTAATCCGGAATTTTATGCACTTTAATCCATTGTACGGGGATTCCCGTTTCCCAACTTTTGAAAATGGGTTTGAGTTTTTCACTGTCCGGTTTAATCAGGCGATGACAATTTAAACAGGTTTGCGTCGGCGGTACACTGGCGACGGCTGAACGCTCAACAGCTACATGACAATAGCGGCAATCGAGTCCCAAATCTCCGGCATGAAGTTTATGACTGTATGGAACCGGCTGGATCGGACGGTAGCCAACATCCGTGTACTCGGGCGATCCGTAATACCAGAAAAAACCGGTTACAATCACTACCGCGAGTACGCCTCCTGATACAATAAATAACGGTAGTTTGTTGGTCCATTTTGGAAATAGTTGTGCCATGGCCGCCTTATGCGTCTATCTTTCCCGGTCTCAGTCCTCGTTGTTGAAAATTAGTGTCGATTCGTTGAATCGAATTTTATCGGCGCAAGATTACGTGATTGTTTACAAATCAGTCAAGACAACTTTCCAAAAAACTTTGCCTGAAGATTGACATTTGTCGACGATTAAATTGGATAATCTGGTCCAATTTTCGGATTTAATCCGCCTTCACGTTTGCCCCGTCTTCCGAAATCCTGTTAGGACGCAGGAATGACTACGGCGGACGCGAAAGTTTGGTTTATACCATTGATTCCGCGGCCAATTACGGAATTATCCAATATTTACTTATTGTGTAATATTATACAATATTCGTAAACTACTGTATGAATAGTAAAGAACCTATCCCGCCGCCCGCTAATCGGGAACGACTCCTGGAATCGGCGTTTACCTTGTTTCAGCGCTTCGGCATTAAAAAGGTGACCGTGGAAGAGATTGCCCGGGGAGCGAACGTCAGCAAAATGACATTTTATAAATATTTCCGGAATAAAAAGGATATCCTGCTAACGATCATGAATCGTGAGCTGGAACAGGGACGAAAACAATTTCGCTCGATCATGGAGGCTCCCGTTCCTTTTATTGAAAAAGTACAGAAAATAATCCTGACGAAAGAAGAATCAAGCAAACGCTTCGGTGAACAATTTCTCCAGGACCTGTATTCCGGTGATCCGTCCATTTATCAATCGATGATCGAATCTTCGCAGGAACTTCAGGAGGAAATTATCCGGGCTTTTAAAGAAGAACAAGCCAAGGGTTCGATCCGTGGTGACCTGAATATGGAATTTCTTACCTATATGATGCGAAAAATGCAATTGATGTTTATGGATCCGGAGCTTCAGAAATTACATTCCGATCAAATAAGTCTGATCCGGGAACTGGTAAAATTTTTATTTTATGGCATTTCGCCCTATGCGGGAGTATCTCATTAATCGTCTGGGAATCATATTTCTGATACCGGTTGCAGGAATGGGTCAGACCGTATTCAGCGGACAAATGATTGTGAACGGAACCTGGCCGCTGAAGGGCGGGAGTTCCTCGGTCAGCGGTGTTTATTTGCCGGATCTGCGATGCGGCAAGACCGGCGATTGGGGGTTTACCGATATGGATTTGAGTTATCGGTTGAGTTCAACGAACCGTGGGACCCGTAACAGGCGTTGGTATCGGGCACAGTTTCGTATTGGAGGGTCATCCTGGGACGGACGGGTGGGATTGCAGCAATTAAATTTCGGTCCCGGTCGATATCTCCGTTCTCTGCAATGGTTTGATACCCTGGACCCGCGGGACCCGCTTCAACTTTCCAACGGTGTCTGGGGTCTGCGGATCAAAAAATATTTTCAGAATTCAGCCCTGCAATTCTGGGCATTGGACAATACACCCGTACACCGAGGTTTTGAATGGATTTCCGGAGCCGATCAGGCTCCTGAGTGGGGCGGGCGTTATTTGCTTTCATCACATGGCGATTGGGGGTTGACGTTTCATTCGCGGAACATTCACATTCCTTCGGAACTGGGGAATGGAACATCGGAAGACGGGAGTGAATGGCGGGTTGCCCTGGATGGCGTCTGGGATGTGGGCCCCGGAATCTGGTTTGAAGGTGTTTCTGTCTCCCGGAACCTGCAACAAAACCCGGATTGGAATCAGGAGCGTTTCATCACGATTGGAGCGGATTACACGATTCCGCTGGCCAACGGGATCACGGTGTCAGGGGAATATTTCAGCACGAGTCTTGGGGATTTAACGAATCCCATACATACGACAAATTTGGCAGCGGCTGAAATACGGTCTTCCATAAATATCAGTGATCAGATTAGTTGGATCCTCTTTTCGAACTGGCAAAACGGCTGGCAGGTATCAACCATCAGTTGGCAACGGATACTGGATTCCTGGATAATTTATTGTGGCTGGATCATTCAATCCGGATCACAATCGATAAATATTCCCGGACTGGGGTCCGGGGGCGGTTTCACTTTGCTTCTTGTCTTTAATCATTAACCCGTGAGAATCAAATGTCAGAATCAATCATCGAACTGAAAAATGTCGTAAAAAAGTTTCCCACCGGAAAAACAACATTTACCGCTCTAAAGGATATAAACCTGAAGGTTTCCGAAGGAGAATTTGCCGGTTTTGTGGGGCCCAGCGGGTCCGGTAAGACAACGCTCTTGAATATTATTGGATCGCTGGATATTCCCACAGAAGGATCAGCGGTCGTATTGGGGAAATCGATATCGGATCTCACCCAAAAAGCGGCGGCTGATTTACGCAATCATTACTTGGGCTTCATTTTTCAAACCTATAACCTGTTACCGGTCTATACGGTATATGAAAATGTTGAATTACCCCTGCTACTCCGAAAAATTCCGTCTGCCGAAAGACGGAAACTGGTGGAACAATCTCTGGAATGGGTGGGACTTACGGATAAAATGAAATCCCGTCCGGCCCAGCTATCCGGCGGAGAAAGTCAGCGGGTTTCCATCGCCCGGGCCATGGTGAAAAAACCACGTCTGGTATTGGCCGATGAACCTACCGCTAACCTGGATGCGAAAAATTCCCACAATATTTTGC
>JAADFQ010000021.1 GCA_013152835.1 FCB group bacterium | reverse complement strand
GCCGTCCGATCAAACATCAAAGTCGATGAGGGCGGAATTAATCAGGCAGAGGAATACAATTGGTTCGCACCTTCAATTCCATCCCCGGTTTGAGGACGCCCTCCGTGCGATCGAGCAATTCCTCATTATCCCAGAAAAGGACAATCCAGGCCCGTTCATCATTGAATTGCCGCCCGGCAATGGTCCAGAGATTATCCCCTGATTTGACCGTATAATTTCTGTATTCCGGTTCACAGTTTTGAACTTCTTCCCGGGGTTTGAGCAGATCAAGGTTGTGATAGGGAAAGATCAGGTTGGGATTATCACCGATTTCATCCCGGTTCCAGCGATAGATTTTCCGCCACATTAGCCAGTCACCGTATTCATGTTTGGCGATTTTAATTAAAAAGTCGCCCGGGGCAATCATGTATAACTGCCAACTGCTGTCAGGGACGGTTAACGCCGGTTGAATTTCCCGGGGACGTTCCGGCAATTCCGCAGCCATGGTGGCCTGTTCATCCTGAACGACGACGGCCGATTCCGTACCGGATTCACCGGCGGTTGCTTCTCCGGTCGGAATTGGAATACTCAGGGTCGGTTCTTCGTCCGTTACCTCGGGAATCGCAGTAATTCCTTCAATTACTTTGACTTCTTCAGACTGGCTTTCTGATTCGGCAGCTATTTCGGGTGAGACTGTCGTTTGTCCGGCTGCGGTTTCTTCGGTGGCGGAGGGATTGATTTGAAACGTGGAATCGGTTTCCAAGCCCAGTCGTTGGGAAGGAGTTTCAGTCGTAACATCGGCCGGTTGATCCGGTGTAACCGGAGGGGCCGTTTGCTTCCCACAACCGGCTATAAACAAGGCCAGTACAGGAATTGCGATGGCAAATTTATTTTTCATAAGGTCTCCAAAACTTGGTTTGGCTAGAATCGGTACATAAAACGATCGGTTAATTAACGGAAACGGGACATAAAAGTTCGCTAGAATTAGCGATACGAACCAAGATTATCCGGGATGAAATTCTCCGAATATTTCACGGAAAACATCGGATATTTCTCCCAGGGTACATTTGGCTTTTACCGCCGCTATTATTCCGGGAATCACATTTTCTTGCGATTCCGCCAATGTTTTCAATTGGTTTAAGGCCGAATGAACTGCTGAACCATTCCGATCTGATTTATACTGACGGGTACGATCACGCTGACGCCGAACAAGATCGGGGTCGATAGTTAACAAATCAGACGAAGTTGTTTCGTTTTCCTGATATCGATTCACGCCCACAATCACGGTATCGCCCGAGTCCACGCCCAGTTGATACTGGTAGGCGCTGCGGGCGATCTCATTTTGGACCCACCCTTTCTCAATAGCCTGAATAGCGCCGCCTTGTTGGTCAATGATGAATGATTGCGCGTGCTTCCGCTTCCAGATCAGTGGTCATTTTTTCCACGACAACACTTCCACCGAAGGGGTCCGGATGATCGGGAATACCCGATTCATGGGCAATAATTTGTTGGGTGCGCAAGGCCAGCCGGACCGATTCATCTGTTGGCAGAGCCAGCGCTTCATCCCGGCTGCACGTATGCAATGACTGGGTGCCGCCCAAAACGGCGGACAACGCCTGGATTGTTGTTCGGACAACATTATTGTCAATTTGCTGAGCCGTGAGCGTCGATCCGCCGGTCTGGACATGGAAGCGGCACTGCACTGAAGGGCCTTTTCATCCGTGATACCAAAGCGCTCTTTCATGATCGAAGCCCAGAGTCGCCGTGCGGCGCGGAATTTGGCTATTTCCGTTAAAAATCCGTTATGGGCGTTGAAGAAGAAAGAAAGCTGTCGTCCAAAAACATTCCCGTCCAATCCTCGTGTAAGCGCGGCTTCAACATAGGCGATTCCATTGGCCAGGGTGAAGGCCAATTCCTGAGCCGCAGTACTGCCGGCCTCCCGAATGTGGTAACCGGAGATGGAAATGGTATTCCAGTGAGGAATTTCACGGGCACAGAAATCAAACATATCTGTCACCAGCCGCATGGACGGATCGGGAGGGTAAATGTAAGTTCCCCGGGCAATGTATTCTTTTAAGATATCATTCTGTACGGTTCCCCGTAATTGATTTCGGGGTACGTTCTGTTCCTCAGCGACCACGATATACATGGACAATAATATAGCGGCGGTGGCGTTAATGGTCATGGACGTGGATACTGAATTCAGGGGAATATCCTGAAATAACCGGCGCATATCATCCAGGGTGGAAATAGGTACGCCCACCCGACCCACTTCACCTTCCGCTAACGAATGGTCCGAATCGTAACCGATCTGAGTGGGGAGATCAAAAGCGACGCTTAATCCGGTAACACCTTGTTCCAGAAGATAACGGTAGCGCTTATTGGATGCCTCGGCGCTGGTGAATCCGGCATACTGACGCATGGTCCAGAGTCGTTTACGATACATTTCGGGATAAATTCCCCGGGTAAACGGAAATGTCCCGGGGCGGTCCGAACCCATTAGAATCCCCGTTCCTGCTTCAATGTTTGATAGGCAGCATTTACCGCCTTGAATTTTTCCTCGGCAAGAATTCGCAAATCTTCACCCAAATGGGCCACCTTATCCGGATGATATTTCGTTGCCATCCTACGATAGGCCTTTTTTATCTCGTCATTGGTTGCGTCGGGATTTACTTCCAGGATATGATACGCTCCGTCGGTATCGCCCATAAACATGGCTTTAATGGATTGAAAATCGGCACTGCTGATATTGAGATAACCCCCGATTTTGGTAATCATCTCTACTTCGCTGGAATCAATCCGGCCATCGGCCTGGGCCAATCCGAACAACAGATGGATCAACTGAAGCCGACTGGGGTGGTCCATGGAACGCTGTATTTGTCGGGCCACGTCCCGCAGGTTGTATTCCTGGTTCAGGATATCTTTAAACAGGACCATAAAATTGCGTACTTCACTGGCAGGGAATTGTTTTCGAAGGAATTCCTTGACGTAATCCAGCTCTGATTTTAGCAATTTTTGGTCAGCCTTCATGACGGCCGCAAACAGGACCATGAGAGAAACCATGAAATCACCTGGTCGGGTCTGGGGGTAGGATTTGCCGCCTGGACCGGATCCCAGGGCCGAGCGGTAATAGCCGCCGGATTCTCCGCTCATGGTAGCCAGGGTGTAACCGATGATCGCCCCAATCGGTCCGCCTAACGCCCATCCGATTCCGCCCCAGAGTAATTGTTTTCCTAAGCTCAACTAAAGTCCATTATTTATTTTCGATTCGCAATAAAACGGCCAAAACTACGCAGGTTCTATATTGTGAAAAAGGTATATTCAGATATGGCGATACCATTGAAAACGCGGCTTGGAATCTGGTGGCTATTGCGAAATCGGGCTGCTCCCCAGACTCAGATTCTTGGGGTTCAGGGGCAAACTCCGGAAAAAGTTCTGATCCTGCTTTCTGCTGATGAGGATGTTGCCCGGGTCGCACGTCATTTTATTCGGCGGACGAGTTGGGTTGGCAATCCGGGAATCCATTTTCTTTCGGAATCTGGCGGCGAAGAATATTATTCCTTTTTGAAAGCGCAATTATCCAGTTGGAAGGAATCAGATTTATCACGCTGGGGATTGCTGAAGCCGGAGATTGTATCGCAAATTCTTCACCAACCGTTTGACGCGGTGATCAACCTGGACCCTCGTCCTTCTCCGGTATGGGTTGATCTCATACGGCATTCCACAGCCTGGTTGAAAATCGGATTCGATTTTCCCGGTTCATCAAGATTATACAACGTAATGTTATCAGTAAAGAACGGTGCTTATGTCGAACGGGGATATCAAACAATACGGCAATTGGTCGGATTGATACGGGACAAGAAAACGGATTTGGAATAACAATACGCGGGCCGGGCAGTCCGTTGCAGAATTATTTTAAAACGGAATGATCACCGGTGTTAACATGGATTATCTGGATGTAGGTGATTAATCTGACATTGGCTTGAGCCGTCTATTCAGCAGAATCCGGAGAAAAAATCTTTTCCCCAGACGAGAACAAAATATTGACGATGCACAAGACCCCGCTTATATTACCGCCCGATTTTAGAGGAAAAAATCTATGTTAGAAGGCATTATTTGTCCTGTCTGTGGTGCGACCCTGAAGGAAGAAGACCTGCGGGAATCCTTGGTTTGCGTCCATTGCAAAAATGATTTACACAGCCGGAATTATCTGGATTTTCTGGAATACCTGATGACTAACGGGATTGTGGAAAATCTTGATTTTTTTGATACGGATGTGTATCAGGAAGATATAGAACGATTGGACCCGGAGGACGAAGAAGAAGTTGATCCGTCCGAATTCGAAAAGAAAAAAGACAATTTCAGTCTCTATGAGAATGAAATGGTAGTGAACACGACTGACGATGATAAGGTTAATTATGAAGAATTCGAAGGCCTGGACGAAGACTGGGAAGAATTCAATCGGCGCGAATTTGATTCATTTTAATATCCGGAGTATGTATGAATGATCCCAAAGGACGATCCCCGCAACCTCAGCAAATAAATATTGAACTTTCGGAGGAAGTCGCATCGGGTGAATATGCCAATTTTGTGGTCGTGACCCATTCACAGGCCGAATTTATTTTAGACTTTACTCGGATATTACCCGGAATCCCAAAGGCCAAAGTTCACAGCCGGATTATCATGGCTCCGGCCCATGCCAAAGCATTTTTGGGTGCCTTACATGATAATATCCGTAAATATGAGTCCCGCCATGGACAGATTCAAATGCCGGAACAGCATGCTGGGGGTATCAATATCAAGCCACCGGAGGATGCCCTGCCTAATTAAGATTCTGGTGGAGCCGATCCGGCGTACCAGGCCCAGGTACGCCCGCGTTTTAATTCACGCATTTTAATTAATACCCAGGCCGTTAATATACCCCAGGCCGACAGATAACCGAACAAAGCGCCAACCATGACATCGGCGGGATAATGGACGCCTACATAGATACGGCTGAAAGAAACCAGCGTTGCCAACGTGAAAAACCCGCGCTTGTATGACCGATAGAAATAGGACAAAATAGTTGCCAGGGCAAATGAGTTCGCCGCATGGTTCGATACGAATCCATAACGGCCTCCTTTAGCGACCAGAATACGGATACCTTCTGTCATAGCGTGGGAGGGTCGCAACCGGCCGACCAGCGGTTTAATAATCTGAGCCGCGATGGAATCGGTTAAGGAAACAGCGATGATCAGGAGTACAACCGCAATTTGCCCCCTTCGGCCACCCTTGCCAACAAGCCAGACACAGCCCAGCAGCAGGGGCAATCCCAACGTAAGGGGATTGGTAATCAACGGCATGATCCAATCAAAGATTGGATTCGCCAGGCTCGTATTAATAAATTGAAAGAGGAGCCGATCCAGATTAAGGAGTTTTGCAATCATTCAGAGGAACGCCATGGGAAATCTAGAAGAACTTATTTCGATTTTATGCTGTCCGGAAACAAAAGAATCATTGGTTCTGGCGGATGACGATCTAATAAAAAAGATTAATGCGGCCATCAAGAAGGAGCAGGTAAAGCAACGGGATGGTAACGTCGTTATGGAGATAATTGATGCCGGTCTCATCCGTAAAGATGGGAAATATCTCTATCCCGTACGTCGGGAGATTCCTGTTATGTTGGTCGAAGAATCAATCGATTTGGGAACAGTAAAATAATATTATTTACTTGGATTAGAATCAATATATCTTATAAATTTTTGTTTAATTTTTAATTAAATAACAGTCATAAAGCAAACTGAAAAAAATCTTGCCATCGGAATTTTGAAATAATAAGTTACTCTAACTCTCAAGCAGGGATTGTTCGTGTAAACTGGTAGTTTCCCCCGCTCCCAGATGCCGCGCTCCCTGCTTGTTTTTTTATCTGAATTTTATTTCCGATGTTCAATCCATCGTTTTAGAGCCCAAAAAAGAATAAGGGTTCCCAGGATAAACAATCCATTAGCTAGGATCATTTTTCCTATAAATGTTGCCAGCAGTATGGTATGCATTATCAAGGATAGAGGACCATTTTATCAGGAATCACAA
Organism: FCB group bacterium; assembly: GCA_013152835.1. Lineage (GTDB taxonomy): Bacteria > Fidelibacterota > Marinisomatia > Marinisomatales > J089 > J089. The sequence continues at coordinate 4,782 of JAADFQ010000021.1, read as the reverse complement.
GATTCCCATGGGAAAATGTGTGTAAATTTACGCACATCGTTGGTATTATCACCGACAGATATCCATTAATGACCTGTGAAAGTGTTTTCACAGGTCGTGCATTTTGCGGTTGAAGCAACCATAGATTCAAACCTGGAGAATCGAATGAAAATTGGTGTATTGGTTAAACAGGTTCCGGGCAGTGAAGCTTCCCTGAGAATCCAGCCTGATCAGAGCTGGATTGATGAAAGCACTCTGGAATTTGAAATGAATGAGAGCGACAGTTATGCGTTGGAAGAAGCTCTGCAAATCTGTGAAAAAACCGGAGAAGGCGAGGTCGTGGCAATCAGCATGGGTCCGGCTGTCCGAACGACGAAAGTATTGCGGGAAGCATTGGCCAAAGGTGCTCATCGGGCCATTCATATTGTGGAAGAAATGCCCTATGAAATTGATCCCATGCTTGTAGGACAAATTATAAAAAATGCCATTGCCGAGGAGCAGTTTGATTTATTGCTGTCGGGTCTTCAATCAAACGACTTGAGTCAGGGACAGACAGGTTTGCTGGTCGGCGAAATGCTGGGTATGAACACAGCAACGCTGATCATGGAAACGGAAATTCAGGACGGTTCCATCCGGGTCAAACGAGAACTCGAAGGTCAGTGGTTCCAATGGATCACCATTCCCCTGCCCGCCGTTTTAACAATCCAATCCGGCATTAATCAACCCCGATACCCGTCTTTGAAAGGTATTATGGGCGCCAAGAAAAAGGAGATTAAAGCCGTTTCCAAAGAGGATTTACTTGAAGATCATTCCCGATTACAGTCATTCGGTAATATCTACATTCAGAAAAAAGACAAGCGCACGGAAATGATTGAAGGCGGATCCGCTGAAATTGTCGAACGGTTGGTTGAAGTATTCCGTAATGAAATCAAAGTATTATAGGTGAACTATGGATATTCTAGTTTTTCTGGAGGAGCAACAGGGGAAAATTCATCGCATGAGCCGGGAAGCCGTGGTGGCTGCTCAGCAATTCGCTCAAGACCACGGTTTGAAAGTTTCGGCCCTGATTCTGGGTGACTCAGACAACGTTCTTTCTGCGGAGGCCGCCGATTTTGGTGTGGATGAATGCATTATTGCCGCCCATCCCTTACTGGATACGTATTCTGCCGACGGATTTACGACGGCGTTTGCACAAATAATACAGACCGAAAATCCCCGCTATATTTTTATGGGACACAGCTATATGGTTCGGGATTTCATCCCTCGGGTCAGCGCCCGTCTCCACTGCCCCTTTATCGGTGATGTTATCGGTGTCACTGATCAGGACGGATCCCCGGCATTCATCAAACAGGTATTTAATGCAAAGATGGTAACCGATGTTCATCCGGTAGAAAATGGACCGGTGTTAGTCAGTTTTCAGGCCGCCACATATCCTGCCGAGAAACTGGTCTCCGGTTCCCCTGCGCGGCGGGAAGTTCCGATCAATCTTGCTGAATCGGACGTTCGGGCCACATCCGAGGAGCCATTCCAGGAAGCTTCCGGAGGGGTGGATTTAACGGCGGCCGATTTAATTATATCCATTGGCCGGGGAATTGGCAAGCAGGAGAACATCCCCGTAGCAGAGGCACTTGCCAAAAAGTTGAATGCGGAATTAGCCAGTTCGCGGCCCCTGGTAGATGCCGGGTGGATGCCCCCCCAGCGTCAGGTTGGAAGTTCAGGGCAAAGCGTTTCACCGAAATTGTACTTTGCCCTGGGAATCTCCGGCGCCATTCAGCATGTTATCGGTATGAAGGGTTCCAAAAATGTGGTTGCGATCAACAAAGATCCGGACGCCCCTATTTTTGAAATCGCTGACTATGGCATTGTGGGCGATATTCTCGAATTAATGCCATTATTGACGGAGGCCATTCCTTAAATTCCAGGGGAGGCCAAAGCACTCCGGATTTTCCAATGATTGAATAAGAGGTCCTATCCATGCTGACAGGTTGGGAGAAGTTGATATTTTTATGTTTGGTACTGGTTTCAACGACGGGAGCGGTTCTGACCTTTCGGCACATGTTCAGAGTCATCGGGAAAGGGAAATTACCGTTACCCTGGAAACAACTCGGTAAAAATCCCTGGAAAGGTCTCAACGTCTTTTTCAGTCAGCGGACCCTGTTTAAATCACGGCCGATTATCGGATTTATTCATGCCCTGGTTGCCTGGGGTTTCACCTTGTATATGGTCGTCAACCTGGTGGATGCGCTGGACGGCCTCATTACCGGATTTGAATTCCTGCCCCACCACTGGCTGGGTGTCGTGTATCGTTTATTTGTGGATATCTTCAGCGTTCTGGTTCTGGCGGGCGTGGCTTTTTTCCTGGTGCGCCGCTTTGTTACCGGCGATTTGAGATTGATTATTGAAAATCGTGTATTGATGGAGAACGCAACACGTGAGGGAATCCGTCGCGATTCCATGATTGTAGCCATATTTATTTTATTTCACGTGGGCTTCCGTTTAATCGGTTCCAGTTTTGCCGTGGCTCTGGCCGGACCGGACTGGGCTCAGCCCGCTGCTACCGCTCTAAGTAAGGCGTGGTGTGGTTTCACACCGGAAACCTTGCATCTGGGTGAACATATCGGCTGGTGGGGCGCTCTGGGACTCATTCTGGCATTTATTCCCTATTTCCCCTATTCCAAACATGCCCATTTATTCATGGGGCCGATCAATTTTATTCTGGCCCCGGAAAAGCGCTCACCGGCCACGCTTCCGGCCCTGGATTTCGAGGATGATACGATTGAGCAATATGGCGCTTCCACCATCGACCATCTGACCCAGAAACAACTTCTGGATCCTTTTGCCTGTATTATGTGCAATCGTTGCCAGGATCATTGTCCGGCCTATGCCACCGGAAAGCAATTATCGCCATCGGCGATCGAAATAAATAAACGTTATTATCTTAAAAAAACCGGATCAGCCTGGCTGAAAGCGAAAACACCGCCGGAAGAAAAGTTAACGACCTGGATGCTGTCCGAAGAAGCCACTTGGTCCTGTACCACCTGTGGTCTCTGTGTGGAATTATGTCCCGTGGGCAATGAACCATTGGTGGACATCCTGAATGTGCGGCAGGACCTGGTGATGATGGAAAGTAATTTCCCCAAAGATGCCATGGACACGTTCAATAAACTGGAAACCTACGGAAATCCCTGGGGGCTCAGCTCACAAGATCGTGAAAAATGGATTGAGGGGCTGGAAGTCCCCCTGATGCGTGAAAAGAAATCCGCCGACTATTTGTATTGGGTCGGATGTGCCGGTGCCTATGACTCCCGAGGGCGGGATATCACCCGATCCATGATTAAGATTCTGAATGCTTCCGGAACAGACTATGCCGTTCTGGGGAATGAAGAAACCTGTACCGGGGATTCGGCCCGCCGGATCGGGAATGAATATTTATTTCAAATGCTGGCGGATCAAAATAAAGAAACTTTTTCCAAATATACATTTCGGACCATAATTACCCAATGTCCCCACTGCCTGACAACCTTAAAAAATGACTACGCCGAATTGGGGTTGGAGCTAGATGTAATTCATCACAGCCAGTTTATCGAACAGTTGATTCGAGACCGAAAGATTACGGTTAAACAGGCCGATTTGGAATCCATTACCTATCACGATCCGTGTTATCTGGGCCGCCATAATGGAGAATATGAGGCGCCGCGCCAGGTATTAAAATCCGTTATGACAACAGAGGCTTCACTGGCAGAAATAGGACGGAACCGAAATCAGAGCTTTTGTTGCGGAGCCGGTGGCGGAAATATGTGGTATGAAATTGACCGTGGAGAACGGATCAATATCACACGGTTTAACGAAGCAGCCGAGACTGGTGCCGAAACGGTGGCTACGGCCTGTAATTTCTGCCTTTTAATGATGGAAGATGCAATGAAAGTCACCAACCGGGAAGAATCCATGCGCGTCCGCGATATCGCCGAGCTGGTGGCTGAACGTCTTCCCGATTAGTTCCACATTATCATTTGGAAAACGTTTCTTCATATACGTCCCTGGCCCGTCCGGGAGAAGGTGTTGTCTATACTCCGGACCCGGTGGCGAAGAACATGGTGGTTACCCTCTTATCTACCTGGTTTGAATCACAATTTCCCGATCAGCGCAGCACGATCCATACCTTTTTGACCCACGGTAAGCCACCGGCTTTTGCCGGACAGGCGCTTCAAAGGTTGACCTCAGCCACGCTGTGCGATCCGGCCGTAGGGGAAGGTGTTTTCTTTCATGCCCTGGCCTCCCGGCTTCGGGCCATCTTTCCCCCGGAATATCAGTCTGCCCTGAATACCTGGATGTCGACGAAGATTACCGGCTGGGATCAGGATGCCGACGTCATTGCCCGAATCCGGGATCGTTTAATCCCATCGTTTACTTTGGAACACGGCGATTTCCTGTTATCAGGTGCTTCAACGAAATATGACTTAATTATTGCCAATCCGCCCTATGTCCGGCAGGAGAAGCTGGAACAGGAATATAAACAAAAACTCCGTTTAACCTTTAAAAAGATTGCTCCCGATTTGAAAATCCCCTTACGAGCCGATTACTATCTTTATTTCCTTGTGGCCATGTGTTTGCGACTGAAACCAGGCGGTGTTTTGACGGCAATAGTTCCCAATGGATGGCTGGATAATGCGTTCGGGCAGATCTTCCGGGAACTGCTTCTGTCCCGATTCAGCCTAAGAAAGATTGAAACGTTAAATCGTCGGCGTCATTTCCAAGCTGAAGTCAATACGGTTATTATTTCCGTTCAACATCGTCGGCCGGGAT
>JAADFQ010000020.1 GCA_013152835.1 FCB group bacterium | reverse complement strand
AAAAGGAATCAAAAAAGATTTAAGATTGAAAAATTAAGATTTAAAATTTATTTGGTACGATTGTGAAGTGTGAAGTCAATACATAGGTAACACTTTGGACTGGATTGACCGTGTCAATCCATCCATTAACATGGTTAATGGACTCCATATTGCCATCTGAAAAAGGTCGAAGGAGACGGAAGGTGCCCTGCTGCTACAGAGGAGTGTAATCTGGAGTTAAACCTGAAACGCTCTGCGTTCTCAGTGATCTCCCCGCCTGCTCCCTTGCCAGTCATTCGTGGAGTGGGGCCGATTGGCGACGAGAGAGGGCGGGCAGGTGCGGCAAAAAGATCAAGGGTCGAAGGTCAAAAGAGAGATCCATCTACCTGATTCTATCGAAATATCCGCTTTCCCACCACAGACGGGTCACCCGCTCTTTCCGGTTCCGTTCAAAGACAATTTCCTCGCCCAGTTCTCCATTATCCCGAACGCGACGGAACGTATCACCGGCAACATGTTTAATCGGGGTAATATCTTCTTTGGGGTCGTCGGAGGGCAACCAGAATAGCGCCAATCCACCCTTCCACGGGACCACCACCAATTCATCCCACCAGGGTTGTGAATCGTAATGACCGGCGTAATCATCGGCGTTGAAACCCGTGGAATCGCTGAGCGTTTCCCCGCTCCGCCAGGCATCCAGAATCGCTCGCATTCCTTTGGCATATTTACTGGCGCTGACGCCCTGGGCGTTAATCATGGTAATGTAGGCTTCCTGTTTTTCCGGGAGCATCATGATCGTGCTTCGGTACCCGGGACAGGAACCACCGTGTCCTACTACCGTCGCTCCGTTCTGCCGGTAAATAGCGAAACCCAATCCCCAAGTCGTTTCCCAGTCCGGATTCATCCATTGCACGCGTTGCATTTCTTTCAGTGTTGAAGCTTTCAGCACTTCCGTTCCACCTGTTGCACGCAGGCGAAATATCCAAGCGGCAAATTTTCCCAGGTCAATCACCGAGGAAGAAAACCCGGCCGCCGGTGTCAAACCCTTCACATCAAAGAGGGGCAGCCGTTCCCGCTCCCGTTCCCGGTTGATGGCGGTATAGCCCACCGCCATTTCCTTTCCCCACTCCTCTTTCGGCAGATAGGGATGCGTGTTCTCTAACTGCAACGGTTCCAGCACATGCGTTTCCACATAGGATTGGAAGGGTTCTCCCGATTGTTCTTCCACCACATCCCCCAGTAAAGACATTCCCAGGTTACTGTATTGAAAATACGTGCTGGCCGGATACAGCGTTTCCTGATCCTTCAATTTCTTTTTGATTTGCCGGGTGGTGGGAAATTTGAATTCGGGACCGTTCCAGTAGGGAAAATCCGATTCCCGGGGCAATCCGGAAGAATGGGTTAGAACCGACCGCAGCGTAATGGGCACCGTGTCGTCAAATTGTTGCGGCAGGTCAAACCAGGACAGGTCCGTAGCCAGAGGGTCATCCAATCGCACTTTCCCGGCCTCCCAAAGCTGCATCAGGGAAATGGACGTGAATAACTTGGATATGGAGCAAATGCTATACACGGTGGTGGCCTCCGCCGGGACCTGGTTTTCCACATCGGCAAAGCCGAAGCCGCCGGACCAGGCTAAATCCTGATCCAGAACGATGGACGCTGAAATACCCGGTAAGCCATCGTAATCCTTTTGACCATCCAACCAGATTTCAATCAGATTATAGGCTTCGCCGAGATTCAACGAATCCTGTTCCTGCGCATGGATCGGACCGGACAGAAAAATGCAAAAACTTAAAATCCATTTCATCATTAACTCCTTACCCTGAATTGATTATGATTCCTGAACGTCCCGGCAAAGCCGGAAAATCACGGAATAAATCGCCTGGATATCCCTGGTGGAAAGACCCGGTCTGATTTGTTCATCCAGTCGTTTTATAATCGACCGTTCCCGCTGGGAATCGGTGATTTCCTGACCACCGGCTTGTTTCCGTCGACCGATTTCCCGCGCCAGCTGTATCCGTTCCTGAATTAGTGCCAGCAATTGATCATCGATGGCATCGATCGCCAGCCGCAGGTCATCTAAATCCTGAACAACCGGTTTCATCGGGAGAATCCGTTCACCCGGGCCAGGAGCCAGGCTTCCAGTTCTTTAAAAGAGTTGAATACCTGGGAGGTTTGTGCTCTCAGGCGCTGGTCGCTGGTATGTCCCCCCGTAATCAGTGCATGTTGAACGCCCATCACCCGAGCCACGTCCAGATCATGGAGTGTATCACCCACAAATAGGATCGATTGAGGATCAAGGGACTGGCGTTTAAGCCAGGCCAGGCCCGCATCGGTTTTTCCGTGAGCATAATGATCATCCTGCCCGATAACGTCTTCAAAACCGGAAGTTAATTCATGAAATTCCATTAATTCCGTCAACATTTCCTGCTTGGCGGCAGAGAACAAGGATTGTTTGACACCGGAACGTGTCAGACGCGCCAGACAATCCCGTGCACCGGGACGCAGGACCGGTTCTTTCATTCGTCGGGTGTATTCCCGGATAAATTCCGTTCCTACGACTTCAAACGGGTTTTTCCCGAAATCAAAACCAAGCCGCCGGTAGTAGGTTTTCACCGGAAAGGTAAAAATGTCCAGATAGTTTTCGATTGACACACGGGGCAGGTGGTAGCGATCCAGAACCACATTAATCGCTTCCACCGACAACCAGAGATCGTCCAGCAGGGTTCCGTTCCAGTCCCATAAAATATGTTTTATTGGCTTTGCTCCCGGTTCCATTGGTGGGATATTAGGCAATGAAGATAAATTTTCCTGTAACTTTTCGCCTTATGGATCTTGATACCTTATCTCAAAAACTGAAATCCCGTCTGGCTCAACCCCTGCCGGGAGCCGCCGTTCAACAACAAATGATGGCCCGCCCTCAACGCCCGGTTGTCTGGCCGGACTACCCTGGATTTACACCGGCGGCTGTCTTGATTCTGTTTTTCCCGGCTGAGGACGGAGTTTATTTTTATTTGACCCAGCGAACCGAACAGGTGCAGCATCATAAAGGGCAGGTCTCCTTGCCTGGCGGCGCCTGGGAACCGGGGGAATCCCTGGAAGCCACTGCGCTGCGGGAAACCCGGGAAGAAATGGGAATTCCGGAGAGTGAGGTTACAATTCTTGGTTCCCTGAGTCAACTCCCGGTACCGGTGACCGGATTCATGATCCACCCATTCGTGGGAATCATATCCCGGGAGCCAGCCGATCACCAATCATGCTACCGACGAAGTAGCCCGGATCCACAAGGCGCCCCTGGAAGCATTACTGGATGACAGCCGTGTGAAAACAGAACAGCGGGTGTTCCGCGATACACCCTTTCAGGTGCCTTATTTTCATTTCGATACGGTAAAAGTATGGGGGGCAACGTCCATGATCTTGGCAGAATTGAAACAGGTGTTGAAAGAATGTCTCTGACCGCCATTGGCATTGATCTCGGGGGGACGAAAATAGAAGGAATTCGCCTGGGTCCCGATAATCGGGTGCAATTCCGGAAACGTATTCCCACGGCCCGCGTAGAGGGCTACGACGCGATCGTGAACCGGATCATCGACCTGATTCACGACTGCCGGGAATCTTCAACCCCGTTGCCCGTGGGAATCGGAACACCCGGAACCATTTCACCGAAAACGGGACGGGTGAAAAACAGCAATACGGTCTGCCTGATTGGTCAACCATTGAAAACGGATCTGGAGAATCGCCTGGGTCAGCCGGTGATGATGGAAAATGACGCCAACTGTTTTGGATTGGCGGAGGCCGTGCTGGGAGCCGGGCGCCGAGCTGGTCTTCGGCGTAATCATGGGAACCGGTGTGGGCGGGGGAATTATCTACCGGGGGCAAATCCTTTCGGGACGTTCACGAGGTGCCGGAGAATGGGGACACAGCATTCTTTATCCCGGCGGACTTCCCTGTTATTGCGGACGTCAGGGATGTGTGGAAACGTATCTCAGCGGTCCGGCAATGGAACGGGCCTGGACGGCACTTACCGGAGAAAAATTGCCGCTGCGTCACATTCTTGATTCAGCAACACATCATCCAAAATTTACCCGGTGGAAGCAAACGATTCTGGAAAATTTCGGCCTGGCCCTGGGCAATGTAATCAACACCCTGGACCCAGACGTTGTCGTGTTGGGCGGCGGCGTATCCAACATTGAATGGCTGACAACCGAGGGTCGGGATGCAGTGTATGTGTTTCACAGATCACCCGGACACCCCGATTTATCAACATCACCTCGGTGATTCGGCCGGAGCGCTGGGAGCGGCCTTGTTGGCACGGAGTGCAGCATGACTTTCGGTCAATGGCTCCTTCATTTGAATGCGCTGGATTACGGTCTCATGGGGCTCCTCCTTCTCCTCAGCCTGATCCTGGTAAATCGGATCCTGGCCGCCATTCGAAATGAAATTCATCAGAAAAATCCGTATTCCGGTCTGGACCTCCCCGGTCCGGCAGTTCGGTTTATTCTGGCCGCGTTCCTAACTGCCCTGGGATTTTTGTTTCTCAGTCCCTGGATGCATCAGCTTCTGACTCGGTAAACCATGCGGTCTTTTGCTGACAACCATAACATCAGACTCGTGTCCTATCCCATGTCAAATGCCGGGTATGTAAAGGATCTTGTGCACTGAAAACAGAGTATGGAACCGACCGTGGCATTTGTTTACCTTTCAGGCTTCTTTTCATCATTAGACACACAGTTTTCATGAATAAAACCATTACCTTTCTTAGTGTTTTTCTTTGTGGCGTAACCATCGTATGGGGTATTTCCCCGGGGGATTCTTCATTTGACCCGGAACAGTACCGCCATCGTGAAGTCACGGCAATTCATCTGGATCAGCCGCTCAAAATCGATGGTCGCCTGGATGAGGATCTATATCGGACCATCCCCCACACAAACTTCATTCAACTGGAACCGGATAACGGCGAGCCGGCCACCGAGAAAACCCGGGTTTGGGTGGGATATGACGACAATTCACTTTATATCGGTGCCCGACTCGAAGATAGCGCTCCGGACAGCATTGTAGGGTATATGGTGCGACGGGACCGGGGGGCCGCTTCGGACGAATTCCAGGTGGCTATCGATTCTTATCATGATCAGCGATCAGGATTCTATTTCATTGTCAATCCGGTGGGGGCTATCCAGGACGGTGCTATGTCCAACGACGGTAATTTCGACGATTCATGGGATGGCGTCTGGGACTGGAAGACCAGAATTGACGAGGAAGGCTGGACGGTGGAAATCCGAATTCCTTTCTCTCAGCTCCGGTTTCATGCCAGTGAAGGGGAAACGGTAATGGGGATTGGATTCGGACGGCAAATTCAGCGACGAAATGAACATTCCCTGAACACCTATATTCCCCGGGGTGAAAGTGGTGTTGTTTCTCACTTTGCCACCTTACGGGGGATTAAAAATATTTTACCGCCGAAACGCTTTGAATTACTGCCCTATGTAACGGGAAATCGCAGCGCTCTTCCGTCAAAAAAGGAAAATCCTTTTTATAACGGAAAAGATTCCAACCTGGGCTTTGGTTCCGACCTGAAACTGGGTATCGGCAATAATATTACCGTGGATGCCACCCTGAATCCTGATTTCGGACAGGTGGAAGTCGATCCGGCTACGATTAATCTTTCCGCATACGAAACCTATTATGAAGAAAAGCGGCCTTTCTTCGTGGAAGGTTCCAGTATTTTTCGGTTCGGAACCGGGGGGCCTACCAATCGATATGGATTTAATTTTTCCGCACCGGATTTTTTCTATAGTCGGCGTATCGGACGAGCTCCCGTGGGCCGGCCTTCCGGCGATTGGGTGAAAATACCCTCTTCCACGGCCATTCTTGGAGCGGCGAAAATCAGTGGTAAACTCCCCGGTCAACTTTCCCTGGGCGGATTGACCGCCGTCACCCGGCGGGAATTTGCCGAAACCATCGATTCCGCTGGTGTGCATCATCAATCCGAAGTGGAACCGCTCACTTTTTACAATCTGATTCGCCTCCAGAAGGAATTCAACCAGGGTCGCCAGGGGCTGGGAATGATCGGCTCTTTTTTAACCCGCCGTTTTGATGACCGGGGCCTCCGTTCTCTACTCACCGATGAAGCCTATTCCGGCGGTGTGGACGGCTGGACCTTTTTTGGCCCGGATAAAGACTGGGCTGTTAACAGTTGGCTGGGATTCTCACACGTTCAGGGCAGCACAGACAAGCTTACCAGCCTCCAGAAAAATTCCAGTCACTACTTCCAGCGCCCGGATGCAACCCATTTAAACGTAGATACTACCTTAACCTCGATGAACGGCTATGCGGGACGTATCCTGGTCAATAAGGAAAAAGGGCATGTGACCTTCAATGCGGCGATTGGCTTCCTGACCCCCGGTTTTGAGAGCAACGATATGGGCCTCACGTTCGGCACGGACCGGATCAATGAACATGTTGTTTTGGGTTATAAATGGTATGATCCGGGAAAGATCTTTCGTTATGCCCAAATGAATCTGGCCCACGTGACCAATCACAACTTCGAAGGCTTAAAAATAAATGAAATGGTCTTTTTCTTCGGTTTTGCACAATGGCTGAACTACTGGAGTTTTAACTGGTTTTCAGGATGGGGACCGGAAACCCTTTCCGATACGAAATTACGCGGTGGTCCGCTGGTCGTTTCACCTTCCGGTTTGTTCTTTTTCGGCGGGTTTAATTCTGACGGCCGGAAAGATGTCACTGCCGGAGCCGGTTTGGGACTCAATCGGGCAGGAAACGGCGCCGCGGGATGGAATTTGAATAGTAATCTTGGGTGGAAACTGGGAACCAATTTGAATATCCGGTGCAATCTCAGCTATTCAAACCGTCAGGAAATAGATCAATACGTGGGGCGCTGGGAAGATTCCGCCGCCGTATCTATGTATGGTTTTCGGTACATTGTGGCTCAACTGGACCAAAAAACACTGGCCGCCGAACTCCGGATCGATTATACCTTTACGCCTACGCTTTCATTCCAGGTCTATCTCCAGCCCTACCTTGCCACCGGACAATATTCACACTTTAAAGAATTTGCCCGGCCCAAAAGCTACGACTTCATGGAATACGGTGTGGACGGCGCTTCTACTATTGAAGTAACGGACAATGGATATATTCTGGATCCTACCGGCGGAGACGACTCAGATGTTTTGCAACTGTGGAACCCCGACTTCAATTATAAATCCATGATCGGGAACGCCGTATTGCGTTGGGAGTTCAAACCGGGATCGACGCTCTTCCTGGTTTGGACCAGTAACGGTAATGATTTTCAACATCCGGGACAAATGCGTATTCGCCGGGATTTGAATGATCTTTTAGATCAACCCAGCGATAATGTTCTGGCCCTGAAAATCACCTATTGGTTCGGGCGATAATCCCGGAATTTCCTTCTCAGACAAGTCCCGACAGACCGATCCTGTCAGGATGCTAATTTTCAGGATTTGAAGAATCTGAAAACCTAAATTCCTATTGCCACGCTCATCAGGTATCCTTTTCCCTAATCTTATTACATATACGTCACCGTTTTCTGCCTCCGGTCGCCCTTCTCCGATGAAGATGGATCAACCACTGAAAACAAAGATGAATTTCTCATGGCGTTAATATCCCATGATTGGAGCGTTTCGATCAGCCTAAATTCCACCCCTGATTTTGAACCTTTATTCCTAACGATCTACGGGAAAAACATGAAAAACCGAACTGATCCTGTTAATGATTTTTTACCCCGGCATTTGGGCCCCGATCCGTCGGAAATGAAGCGGATGCTCACAACGCTGAGTTTTGAGCAGTTGGATGATCTGATTGATGCCGCAGTTCCCCAATCGATACGAACCACTACGGCTTTGAACGGACCTGATCCTTTGGGAGAAGCAGCTCTTCTGGAAGAATTGCGAAACATCGCCGCATTGAACGTCCGGAAAAAATCATTAATCGGCTGCGGGTATTATGGGACCCATACCCCGACAGTAATTCTCCGAAATATTCTGGAGAATCCCGGTTGGTATACCCAGTATACACCGTATCAGGCGGAAATTTCCCAGGGCCGTCTGGAAGCCTTGCTGAATTTTCAGACTCTGGTGACCGATCTCACCGGCCTGCCGATTGCCAATGCGTCCCTCCTGGATGAAGCCACGGCCGCCGCCGAAGCCATGACCATGTTCCACCGCAGCGCCAAAAACTCCCGTTTCCTGGTTGATTCGCAGGCTCACCCGCAAACAATTGCCGTCTTAAAAACCCGATCCGGGCCGCAACAGGTGGACCTGGAGATCTGGGATGCACAAGCGGATGAATTCCCGGAGGATACCTTCGGAATTTTACTTCAATACCCGGCTACCGATGGAGAAATACGGGATTTCCGGGACCGAATCGACGCGGCCCATAAACGTAATATTAAGGTCGTTCTGGCCACAGATTTACTGGCGCTTACACTATTGGAATCTCCCGGAACTCTGGGGGCCGATGCCGCCGTGGGTTCTTCTCAGCGATTCGGTGTACCAATGGGGTACGGCGGACCCCATGCCGCTTTTATGGCCGTATCGGAAGCATTTAAACGTAAAATTCCCGGACGAATTATCGGTGTGACCAAAGATCGACATGGAAACCGGGCCTATCGCATGGCACTCCAGGCTCGGGAACAACACATTCGACGGGATAAAGCCACCTCCAATATTTGCACGGCTCAGGTGCTGCTGGCCATCATGGCAGGGATGTACGCCGTGTGGCACGGACCGGACGGCCTGAAAGCTATTGCCCGGAAAGTGTGGTCAATGACCACTCATCTGGCGAACCTTCTGGAAACCTCCGGCTTCACGCTGGATCATCACCAGTATTTTGATACCTTAAGATTTCGCCGCCCGGGACTGGATATTGATGCGCTGAAATCGCGATCCGAAACTGCCGGGTATAATTTCCGATACTATGAAGACGGATCGGTGGGCCTGTCGCTGGATGAAACCGTAACGGAAAATGAGTTGTCCTCCATTGCGGCTCTGTTCACAGAACACGATGTTCAACTACCACCAGTAACTATCCGGGCTTACGACGGTTTATTGGCCCGGAAAGATGAATTTCTCACCCATCCTGTCTTTCATGCCTGCCATTCCGAAACGCAAATGCTCCGCTACATTCATTCCCTGGAATTGAAGGATTTGTCGCTGAATACCAGCATGATTTCCCTCGGTTCCTGTACCATGAAATTGAACGGAACCACTGAAATGCTTCCCATTACCTGGCCGGAATTTTCCGATCTCCATCCTTTCGCACCCGTGAGTCAGGCAAAAGGATATCAACACATTTTTCGCGATCTGGAAACCTGGTTGGGAGATATTACCGGTTTGCCGGGAGTTTCCCTGCAACCCAATTCCGGTGCTCAAGGCGAATATACCGGTCTGCTGATTATTCGGGAATACCATCGGCAGCAGAACCAGGAACAGCGCACAATCTGTTTAATCCCCGCTTCAGCCCACGGGACCAATCCCGCCAGCGCCGTCATGGCCGGATTTTCGGTTGTTGTCGTGGCCTGCGACGATCAGGGCAATATCGACGTGGCCGATTTAAATGCCAAGGTCGAGGCCTATTCCGATTCCCTGGGAGCATTTATGGTCACTTATCCGTCCACGCACGGCGTATTTGAGGAAGCCATAAAGGATATTTGCGATCGTATCCATGCACATGGCGGCCTTGTGTATATGGACGGGGCCAATCTGAACGCCATGGTAGGACTTTCCCGGCCGGGAGAAATCGGCGCCGACGTAATCCATGTAAATCTGCACAAAACATTTGCCATCCCGCACGGCGGTGGTGGTCCCGGCATGGGTCCGATTTGCTGCACGGAAGCGCTGAGACCCTACCTTCCGGGACATCCTATCATCAATGTCGGTGGAGAAGTATCCATCACACCCGTGTCTGCGGCGCCCTGGGGCAGCGCCAACATTTTACTCATTTCCTGGGCTTATATGAAACTCCTGGGGGGCACAGGCCTGACAGAAGCCAGCAAAACAGCGATTCTGAATGCAAATTACATGGCCCGGCGATTATCGGATCATTTCCCCATATTATATCGTGGGACCAGGGGCTATGTTGCACATGAATTTATTCTGGATTTGAGACCGCTCCGGAAATCAACTGGTATCGGAGAAGAAGACGTGGCCAAGCGCTTGATGGATTATGGTTTTCACGCCCCCACCATGTCCTTTCCAGTGCACGGTACCCTGATGATTGAACCCACCGAAAGCGAGGACCTGGCGGAACTTGATCGTCTTTGCAACGCTTTAATCTCAATCAAAGGCGAAATGGAAGCGGTCACAGCGGGTTCGTTTGCTTCTGATGATAATCCCTTGGTTATGGCGCCCCATACCGCAGTGGAAGTGACCTCCGATACCTGGGAACATTCCTATTCCAGAGAAACGGCGGCCTATCCCGCGCCCTGGACATTGCGGAATAAATTCTGGCCTCCGGTGGGACGGGTGGACAATGCGTTCGGTGACCGGAATCTGATCTGTACCTGTCCACCACCCGAAGAGTATGCCTGATACGAAAAATCGGACGAAAACTTCAACTAATCGGCGCCTGCGACGCGAACGGACTATCGTAACCACCATGATCCGGATGTATTGCCGTGATCTCCATGACGGTCCGGACCCGTGTCATGATTGTGAGGCTCTGATTACCTATACCGCCCAACGGCTGGACTACTGTCCGTTTCAGGCGGGGAAAACCACCTGTGCCCTCTGTCCTGTACATTGCTACAAACCGGCGATGAAAACCAGAATCCAGGATGTGATGCGTTATGCCGGTCCCCGTATGATTCTCCGACATCCGGTCATGACGTTTTGGCATTGGGTGGACAGCCGCCGCAAGGAACCGCTGACGGAAAGCGACCCATAACCATTACCCGGTACCGATATCGGTATCCGGTTTTGTGTCCTTTCCAGTCCGCCGGAGTCCGCTTTGGTCCATTTCGCCGGGAATGTAGTTACTTCCATATAAACGGTAAATCCCCGTCAATAGAGGGAATTTACCGACGGGGAAAAGAAAAGTGGGCCCACAGGGATTTGAACCCCGAACCAACAGATTATGAGTCTGCTGCTCTAACCATTGAGCTATGGGCCCTAATTGGCCGGCGAATTTAGGATAATTTCCTTCCTTCTTTCACCTTTTTCATCCAGACTTTTTTTCCAAATCCCGTTTTATAATATTTCTCCCGGCGGCGGGCGGAGAGACGATCAGGAAATTCCTCCGTCCAAAGCAATTTAAACGGTGCATAGCGTTTGGTGGAACGTACCCGGCCTGAGTTATGGCGCTGAAGCCGGGCGTTCACATCCTGTGTCATCCCGACATAATACCAATCATTATTCTCAGATTCTAAAATGTAAACATAATAATTCATGTATGAGTCTGCTTTACCCCACCCCCGCAACGCGGGGCCGTGGGGTGCTCTAACCATTCCGCCAGCTCCGTTTCCCTTCGGTCACCGGAGGGCGGACGAGTGAGCTATGGGCCCTAATTGGCCGGCGAATTTAGGATAATTTCCTTCCTTCTTTCACCTTTTTCATCCGGGAAAATTTTTTAAAAACTTTCAACCTGATTCTGTGATCTCCGTCCCACACACCATTGGAAAAACCACGTATATTTAGCCTGATTATTGATAGGACATCGCAGGGTATTACATGAGAAAATTTCCATTCTTCTTTATTAGTCTGATTCTGGTAACCATGGCTGGTGCCCAGACACCGGCTGTTTTTACCGGTCAGGTTTCTTTCACCTATTCCGGCACGATCAACGGGACGTTCACCGCCAATACCGAAATAAATCCGGATTCCCTGACGCTCCCCGATTCCGGTGCCCTGGCCGTGGCCCTCCCCGATTCCGGTGCCACCCAGGTTTTCATGGCGGCTTTTGAACGCACCGGTGACCAGATATACCAACTCATGGTGGTCTACCTGAAAGATGAAACCGACAGTCTGAATGCTCAAACCTGGACCTTCCCCACCGATATTACCAATCCTTCGGCGCTCTTTTTATTTTTACCGGAAGTCGATTCCACATTGGTTAGTGATCTTGTGGGACTAATCGATACGTCCGGCGTGGACAGCAGTAATGTGGATTCTCTGTTTCTGGATGTAATTTCCGGATTAATTCAGGAAGCCTACTTAGCCACCGGGGGAAGTCTTAATCTGGAAACCAGCGGATCAGATTCATTAGGCGGAAATTTCAATTTATTTTGTGTGAAACTACCCTTTTCAACTCTGAATATTACCAGCGGAAGTTTTGCATTTTCACCGGTTGACCTTCCGGCTCTGTCCTCAATCCAGGAAGCGGAAGTCCCGCGGACCTTTGAACTGTTGCCGGCCACACCCAATCCCTTTAACCCTGTCACCCGGATTACCTACACCCTGGATCGTGACTCACCGTTGATTCTGGATATCTACGATATTCGCGGACGCCTTGTTGACCACTTATATAAAGGCTGGAATTCAGCCGGGATTCACCGCGTGTCCTGGGATGCTTCCAGGTTTTCCAGCGGTTTATATATTGTCCGGCTGGAATCGGCCGGTCGGGGATTGACTCAGAAAGTACTGCTCCTCAAATAGTTTCCGGCTCCAGAGCCGCATAGTTCTGCCAGAACCTCACGGCTTCCGCCCATTCCGCCGAACTATAGTTAGCCGCCGTTCCACCCGGAAGTTTTAACTGATTTCGCATCATGGTTACGGGATGCATGGGCATCGCCTCCAGACCTTCCGGTAAGGCATGGATACTGATCAGTTCCCAGTCACAATCAGTTGAGTTTTCCTTATTTTCAGCCAATACATTCTGCCGGTATAAAATGAAATCAACCTTCCCCGCCGGAAGGGGATCGCCATTCCGTGCTCGCAGACGAATATACGGCTCTTCTCCGGCTTGTCGGAAAACCCATTCTGCTTTCAGTTTTGTCCGAGAAGTAATTTTCACATAGGGACAGTGGAAGTATCCGATCCATTCCCTGGCAGCGGATACCAGAACCACGCCGTCCCGATAGCCGGGTTGATAATTCCCGGCGTTGAGCCGTTCTTCCGCATGATGCGCCACATCTTCAAATGTCTTCCCCTGGAAATAGGTCTTTCCCGACCCTGCTACCTGCCGCCGAACAAATTCATTAAGGCCAACGGTCTGGCGAATCATTTCGCAGCTGTATCTGAGGTCGCTTCAGGATTCGTTGGTGGTTCCGTTGTCTTTGGAATCGCTTTTTTCGACCGGCGGTATTCGACTACCGCAATTCCCACGGCACCGAAACCAACCAGGAAAGCCAGGAATTTTGCCAGTCCACCCAGACCCGGCACCAGCCCCACGGCCCAGAGGAGCAGAATTCCCAAAATAAATTGCAGAATCAGGGGCGATTCAACACGATGAAAAGCGATCAGAAGTTTTCGCCCAACTGCCGTGGCGGCAACAAAATAACCCAGAAATCCAGCCAGGCAAACAACAATCAGGAAAACCGGAACCAG
>JAADFQ010000019.1 GCA_013152835.1 FCB group bacterium | reverse complement strand
ATTGATCCGTTAGTGGGAGAAGTATGGGAAGGGACAGATTCCATCGATATCGATTGGCAATCCTCAACAACGAATTTAGACGTTTATTGGACCGGAAGCGATTCCAGAGCGCTGGAATATTTTGAATGGACACTCAGTACGAGCCCCGGCGATTCAGATCTTGTTTCCTGGATCAATATCGGAAATGCAACCCATTATTTGGCGACCAATCTGTCCTTGACGGAAGGATCGACGTACTTTTCCAATATCCGGGCCATTGATGATGCCGGAAACCGGTCTTTCATATCCTCCAGTGATGGGGTTACTATTGATATCACTCCTCCTGTTTCCGGAGCGATCTTTATCGAAGGAATATCAGATAATCATTTTATCAATCTGGATAATATCATTGTCGTCCATTGGGTCGGTTTTACAGATGGCCTAAGCGGAATAAACCGGTACCTCTATGCCGTAGGGTCGACCCCCGGGGATAATGATATCTTTCCCTGGACAGGAAATGGAATCGATACTATCGTTACTATCTCAAATCTGAGTTTACCGGACGGCCAATCCTATTTTGTGTCATTACAAGCAGTGGATTTTGCCGGTAATGCGTCATCCGTTGTCATCAGCGATCAAATTACGGTGGATATATCTCCACCGGTCATTGGAGAAATTCGCGATGGACTCACTGAGGATGTTGATTGGACGAATCAAACCATTTGTTTAAATGCCAATTGGCTGGGTTGCACCGATTCTTTAAGTGGAATCCGATATTATGAATATTCGATTGGAACCAGCCCGGGAAATATTGATGTCCTTGCCTGGGGAAATATCGGGATCGCCACCGCAGAAATCGATTCCGGCCTCAACCTGCAAAACGAAATGACCTATTATGCTAATCTTCGGGCGACTGATCATGCCGGGAATGTGTCCGCGGTCGGATCCTCCGACGGTATTTCCGTTGATCTTGTTCCGCCGACTGTCACCTACATTCATGAGGGTTTGTTTGCCCAGGATCTTGATTTTACCGGAACGATTGACACCCTGCAACTGTCCTGGAACGGGTATGATGAGCCATCCGGGATACAATTTTTTGAATATGCACTGGGTACAACCGTAGGTGATTCCAATATCAGGGATTGGACCGAGTTAAATCTGGATACAACGGTTACCTTACGAGGGTTACAACTTACGGAAGGGCAGACCTATCATGGGAATGTGCGCATTACGGATATTGCCGGAAACCAATCCACGATTGGGAGCGGTGATGGAATTATCCCCGATATTACGCCACCAATTCCGGGAGCCGTAAACGACGGCTCGGATGTAGATGTGGATTATATTGCCTCCGATTCAACGGTTACGATCAATTGGACCGGCTTCCATGATGAGATCAGTGGAATTTCATCTTATCAATATGCCCTAGGTACCGCACCGGGCGGTTCGGATGTCGTTGGGTTTATTCCAGCCGATTCAGCGGATCAGGTCATTGTTTCAGGATTAAGCCTCTCGGAAGGAACGATGTATTATTCTTCAATCATGGCTACGGATCAGGTGGGGAATACTTCTTCAATCCAAACGAGTGACGGTTTCAAAATTGATCTGCATTTTGGTGCGCCGTATATCTTGGCCATCGATCCGGAACCGGGAGCCGTACTTGATCCCCGGGATGAATCGATTATCCGCTTTGAATTATCGGAGTCCATTACAACGTATCATCTTGGCATAAATAGTGGAATCAATTCAGGATATTCATTTACTCATCAGTATATTGATGACATACCGCCATTCATTGAACTTCATCTCACCGGACCTTTGGCTTATTCGGATACGTTGTTATTTAATTTGGACGATTATTTTGATGTTGCCGGACTTTTGGGTGACAGTATGACGTATGTGTATTATTTACCAATGTTGGCGGATTATGAGCAAAACTGGGAAATAGATATCAATGATCTGAATAGGTTCGTCGATAACTGGAATAACAATCGGTTAACGAATCCAGTGACCCTGAGAACCAATGAATTAGGACCGGTTAGCGGTGAACCGCCATATTTTATACTTACTCCGGATTCCGTGTTCAATATTCGGGATGTGATGGGTTTTACCAGGATGTGGAACTGGTCCCATCAAAACTCTCCGGCGGTGATCGCATCCATAGTACATAATTTGGGTGACCCACCGCTGATCACGCAGCAAGGCCGACAATTATGGGTACGTCTGCCGGAAGGTGTCCGCGTCGGGCAACTGGTTGTCCAGTATCCCAATTCCATGAATCAGATTGAATGTCTTACCGGCGATTCAACCCTTGACAGGATTATATTACAGAATAAAGATATGATCAATAATCAATTCCTGGTTGAATTTGCGAATCTTAATCAGGCATCCAATAAACCCCTGGTTTTGAGCACTCATTCCCTTTCGTCACAGACGATGAATCTATCGGTTTCCTACACGTTTTTTTCAGAAGATGATTCGGTGATAAGCCAGGGGAGACAGGAAGTCGAATTGATTGCTGTGCCTGATCAATATGCCCTGCTTCAAAATTACCCCAACCCGTTCAACCCCGTTACGACGATTAAGTATAATTTACCGGAGAATAGTTTGGTTACTTTAGTAGTGTATAACCTGCTTGGTCGGGAAGTCATTAAACTGGTGAATGAAAATCAAACCGCTGGATATAAAACGATCCGGTGGGACGGTCGCGATACTTACGGACGCAATGTGAGTACCGGTATGTACTTTTATGCGATCAGGGCGGGAGAATATTCAGCGATCCGGAAGATGGTTTTATTGAAGTAAGGTTCGACGTAGAATCATATCTGTCCAAAATAGAACTTTTTGAAAAACTGTAGAACAACATTCAAAACTCACCCCTAAATCCCCTTCCCGACGCGGGAGGGACTTCACGAAGTGAATGGGGTGAGTAAATATTGAAATCTCATATATCCATTATTATTTTTACAATTTCATTTTGTAACGATGCCATCGCTTCAAGCGATGGCATTGTTTTTCCGATATGCCACAGTTACAGTGCCCGCTCACAATCCACCATCTTCCATGATTGAATCCACGCCTCACAGATGTAAATTAATCACCGAGTTCAACCAGTCCGGGGATTTAATTCGTGAGCAATAAACTCCTGAAATTCTTCAAAAGCAACGCCGTGGGTTTCGCCCTGACCCTGGCCTCCATCGTTTTGGTATCCATAGCCCATTGGTTTGGCGTATTTGATATTCTGGAATTAAAGTCCTACGATTATCGTTTCAGCAAGGTCCGGGGTCCTCTGACAGGTTGGTCCGCACGTGATTCCACGTTTAACAAGCGTGGGACCAATGTGGTTCTGGTGGAAGTTGATGATGAAGCCTGGCGTTTGATGCCGGAAGCCTGGCCCTATCCCCGGGGAACCATTTGGGGACGAGTCGTCCGAAATCTTTCCCTGGCCGGCGCAAAAGTAATCTGCTTTGACATTCAGTTTGATTCTCCCGAAATGAAATCCGACTATTTACGTCAATTCGCCGAAGAATCCGGCAATAAAGAACTGGAGTCCATCTTACCGGAACACGGAGATATCATTCTTGGGAAAGAAATTGCCGCCGCCCGGAAACGCGGGACCTATGTTATTCTATCGACCAAACTGGTGAAAGAATCCAATCGTGTTCCACCGGAATATATTGCCAAACCGGTTCCCGAGATTATGGCCGGTAATCCGGAGACCGGTCTGATTAATGATATGCTCGATGCCGATCAGTTTTCCCGGCAGTATAATATTTTCGGATTTCTGGAACAAAAACCGGATAAAGTATTCCTCACGTTGGGACTAAAAGCCGTTAAGGTGTTTTCCGGAATACCCGATTCCGTCCGGCCTTTCTTTGATGCCGATAATCTTATCTGGCATTACGGTTCCTATGATATACAGTCTTACGGTCGCGTAAATAATTTTCTCACCAATTATTACGGTCCGCCTTCGGGATATCGTTTACCACCGGAATACAATGTGCCGCCCTGGGGAACGTTTCCCCGGTATTCGGTGGCCTATATCATTGATAACGCCGATATAGAACTACGTGATCCCCAGGAGGATATTGACTGGATGGACCAGTTTATTCCGGGGCAAATTCCCGATTGGATCCAATCCATGGAAGATCCCGCCGAGCGACAGGAAATGATGGATTTAATGGGCATCGGCTCCAGTTTCGATATTACCAAGTCACCATTTTATAATAAAATTGTCATCGTCGGCGTAGCCATTGAAGTCATTCATGACACAAAATCCACCCCGTTTTACAATTATTTCGGGCGGCAGCAACTTACTCCCGGAATGGAAACTCATGCCAATGCGATTCAGACCATTCTGGATCGCAACTGGATCCGTGTATTCGGTGGCCGGGTTACCGATTTGTTTTACGAATATCCCATGAGCCATTCCTATTTGATTGCACTTTTATCCGTGATTGCTCTCTTACTTTTATTGTTAGCCAATCCCATCATCGCCGGTATTCTCATTATCTTTGAGGGAACCACATATTTTGCCATTGTCGCCGGGGCGTTTACCCAGGACTATTTTTGGTTACCGAAAGTTCTGTTTTCTGCGATTCTACCCAACTCATTTGTATCCAATCACCCGGACTGGTTCGTCCCGCACTTGCCGGGCGTCGGTGAATCCCTGGTTCTGCCGCTGGTGGCGCCTATTGCCGGAATGATCCTGACCTATACCAGTATTGTGATTTATCGCTATATCAATGAACAAAAAGATAAAAAATTCCTGAAGAGCACTTTCGGCAATTACATTTCACCGGAATTAATCGATCAAATGTATGAAGAAAAGCGGGAACCGCAACTGGGCGGCGATTCGGGTGTAAAGACAGCCTACTTTACCGATATTCAGAGTTTTTCCAGTTTTTCGGAAATATTAACTGCCACGCAATTGGTGGAATTGTTGAATGAATATTTAACGGTAATGACCGATGTTTTACTGGAACAGGGGGGTACCCTTGATAAATATGAAGGCGATGCGATTGTGGCCTTTTTTGGCGCTCCCATCCCAATGAAAGACCACGCCTATCGGGCCTGTTTCACCGCCCTCAGGATGCAGGATGAGTTAGGAAATTTGCGTGAAAAATGGACCAACGAGGGCGATAAATGGCCTTCATTGGTTTTTAACATGCGCATGAGAATTGGCATAAACTCCGGTGATATCGTCACCGGAAATATGGGCAGCAGTACCCGCATGAACTATACGATGATGGGCGATGTGGTGAATACGGCGGCCCGCCTGGAAGCCTCCGGGAAACAGTATGGAATTTATATCCAGGTAACCAAACAAACGCTGGAACTGGCGGGGATGGATAAACTGGAATACCGGGAAATCGATCGTGTCCGGGTGGTTGGTAAATCGGAAGCCGTTGAATCTTACGAATTGCTCAGCCTGAAAGGTGGGCTGACTGATCAACAGAAAGAAATGATTAGTATTTACAACGAAGGCCTGCAACTGTATCGGGAACAAAAGTGGGACCAGGCCATTGAGAAATTCCGTCTGTCCGAAAAATTAGAGGAAGTCTTTGATAAGCGTCCCACAACACCCAGCGCGGTATATCAGGATCGCTGCCGCTTCTATCAGGAAAATCCTCCCGGGGATGACTGGGACGGGGTCTGGACTCTGACATCGAAATAGATTGAACTGTGATTTCTATCACAGGGGAAACAGTGGGGCGACTATAGCTTTTCTTGATATATGAACACTCAAAAGCTGAGACTCATCTACCTGTTCGTTTACGGCTCCCTTTTCATCTGGAGTTGTCAGGATATTACCGGAACCATCGAAAATCCCTTTGACAGCTCAAGTCCGAATTTTATTACTCCCTTAACCGATATTGTGTCCGGACCCGGTAATGACGTCGTTTTGGATACCAGCCGGGTGGAATACCGCTGGCGTCATGCCGATCCGACGTACTGGCCGGATTCCACCGGAAATTGGGATATTTCCGGGAATGTGTTGTTTACCTATCGCGTGAATCATACCACCTGGTCGCCCTGGATGTCAGGGAAAAATGTCCTGTCGGCCGGAGATCCGAATTGGTCGTTTGACACGACCTCGGGAATTCACACCCTTATTTTGGATAATCTGGATGACGGCGCTTATGAATTTGAAGTTCGCTGCAAATATCCTACGGAAATCCAGGAAGTCAACTGGCCGCACCGCAGCTTTTCGGTGAATGCTCTGGTAGGACCGGCACTGATCCTTTCCCCGGCAAATATCTATCTGGATTCGGCTTCGACTTTTGTCGTCAACACTCGGTTGGAGGATGTCGTCAATCTCATCGGAGTCCGTGCTCATTTGCAATGGGATCCTTTATTCCTGACTTTGATATCCTATGAACTCCAATCGGACAGTACACAATTTTTCTTTGATTCCATGGCTGAATATCTTCAGCAATTTACGTTTGTCGATACCAATCCTGATTCCGGTCTTTTTGATCTGAGTATTGCCCTGGCCGGAAATTCAGTCTCCGGAACGTCCGGATCGGGCGTTCTGATTCGCATGATTTTTCAACATATCGGATCCCGGGGTGAATCTGCGATTCGCCTTCTGCCGGATAGTGATCTTCGGGATGCCAACAATCAATCCATGCTAATCCTCACCCGGGATGCCCGGGTCGTCGTTTGGTAAGGTAAGGAGCGATCTATGAAACAGCCTCTGTTCTGGCTTTTGCTGAGTGTAATGACCGTTGGGTTTTCACAAACGGCAGCGATTACCAACGTCACCGCCGCGCAACGGACCGACGGGTCCAAGATTGTGGATATTTATTATGATTTGGCACCGGACACCCTGTTTAACCTGTACCGGGTGACCGTGGAAATAAGCATGGACGGCGGGTCTACGTTCTCTGAATCACGATTTGTTACCGGGGATGCCGGGGATGGAATCACTGCTGGAACCGAGAAACATATCGAATGGAATCTGGGAGCGGAATACAACGATGTATTTAATAACCAGACCCAGGTAAAAGTGATTGCTACCGGTCGGTTTATTCAGGTGAATTTTCCCTTTGTAGTGGTTCCTTCCGGCTCCTTCAATTATAGTGTTACCGGAAATTCTGTTAATATTCCTTACGATTTTGAAATCATGAAATACGAAGTTACCAATGCCGATTACGTACAGTATTTATTGACTGCTTTATCCGATAATAACATTTATTTAAATGGAGACGAAATACGCGGATTTTATTCGGGAGATAATGAAATCAATCCCGGGGATTACCGTCTTCTATCAATGGGTAATAGCCGGATATCGTGGAACGGAACCACGTTTATCGTTGAGGAGGGATATGGAAATCACCCTGTCACCGGAGTCACCTGGGTTGGTGCCGAAGCCTTCGCAAAATATTTCGGGCTCAGGTTACCCTCTTCGGAAGAATGGGAGAAAACAGCCCGCGGAATAAATAATTGGAACGAACCATTAGGATTAGGCCAAAATGATTCCACGGCGACCAATTTCTGGAATAGTGGCGATCCCTTTGAT
Organism: FCB group bacterium; assembly: GCA_013152835.1. GTDB lineage: Bacteria > Fidelibacterota > Marinisomatia > Marinisomatales > J089 > J089. The sequence continues at coordinate 1,791 of JAADFQ010000019.1, read as the reverse complement.
AACGGGACTACACCGGTGGGTTATTACGACGGAACCAACTATAATGGCTATCAGACATTGGATTCTCAGTCCGACTATGGTGCTTACGACATGGCGGGGAATGTGAGTGAGTGGACCAGCACACCGTCCATATATAACAATGGTGACAGCTTCATCAGAAGAGGAGGGACTTGGCGCTGGAATGTATGGGATGCCTCATTTACGCGCTGGGATGAACCATGGTTTGAGAATAACGAAGATATACAGGGTTTCCGTTGTGTCCGGGATATCAGTGCAGCTCGCGCGCAGTGGCTTCTGGAAAAACAGAGACGTCAACAAAATAAATAAACTGTCGTGATTCGACGCTCATTCATTACGCTGTTCTTTGTGCTTACATTTGTAGAAGCACAGACGGATACAACCGCTATTATTTCCGGCGTTTCCCCTGTTTTTACTGTGGATGCAGCCAATCCGGTCACTGACTGGTTATCACCGAATGGAGGCGAAACATTCAATTCTGGCGCAAATGTGAATGGGTCCTGGACTCTCAGTGATGATTCACCGGCCAGCAATCCGATCTCCATCTATGTAGCCACATCTCCCGGAGGTGATTTTACAACGATCATCACCGATATACCCGATCTTGGTAGTATGTTGTTTACACTTCCGTCTGTCAATACGGCTTTTGGACGGATTAAACTGGAAGCGATTGACAGCTTTGGGAATATCGGCGTCGATTACAGTGAAGGTTATTTTATTATCGGGAATCCTACCGGACTGACGGACACATCCACCGTTATTTCAGGACAATCCCTGACCTTGATTGTGGATAGCAACGATCCTACTGTGGATTTGATTGCTCCGGACGGTGGCCAATCCTTCAACAGTGGTGCCGGTACCAATATTACCTGGACCGCTACGGATCCTTCCCTATCCTCGACACCGATAACGATTGGTTTATCCACAGCTCCCGGCCGTAGTTTCAGTACCTTGGCATCTAATGTGGCCAATTCTTCACCACTGGCGGTTACCCTGCCTGGGATTGATTCCGCGTACTGCCGAATCCGGATTACGGCAATCGACAGCTTTGGGAATAAAGGGATCGATGCCTCACAGGACTATTTCCGGATCGGGTCGCCGGGGCTCCTTCCCACGGATACAGTGGTAACGGTTGTCGATTCATCGGCTCTGCTGATAGTGGATTCAAAAAATCCGGTTGTGGATTTACTCAGTCCCGATGGTCAGGAAGCGATTCTGGAAGGAACCGGAATTCCGGTAACGTGGACCGCAGCCGATGATACTTTGGCGTTAAATCCCATCAATCTTTTCCTGGCCACCAGTATCGGAGGCATTTTTGATTCCCAAACCAGCTATATTTCCAATGATGGATTTGAATCTATTACGGCTCCGAATGTTGTAACGGATTTTGCCAGACTCCGGGTGACCGCAACGGATAATTTCGGTAACACGGGTGTGGATGAAAGTCAGGACTATTTTAAAATTTTCCAGACCGGTACGGGCGCCATCACCGGGAATATACGGGCTACCCTGGCTGCGGAGGGGTGGCTCCATATCGGGCTCTGGTATCCCGGTTCCGTTCCGGAAAGCGACCCGCCGGACCAGGCCCGGGATTCCCTCTATGTTGTCTTGGCGCCCGGTGATTCCGTTCCCTATTCCTTCGCCAATCTGTTACCCGGTTCCTACACCGTAAAGGTTTTCCTCAATCAAACCGGGTCACCTACCGGTGGTCATTCCTTTTGTGACGGAGCATTCGACTTCACTGGAGACTCCGTTGGCATTCAGGTCGCGGTC
>JAADFQ010000018.1 GCA_013152835.1 FCB group bacterium | reverse complement strand
TTCCCCGGGGGTCCACATCGGCGATTTTTAGACCCTTTACGATGGGGGTGAGGGGATGAATCAGACCCCGCACCTGGCCGTCTACGGCGGCACATACCACAGTGGTCTCGTTTATGACACCCAGTGGGTCCCCGGACGTTACCAAATCACCGAAATTCACTTCCCAGCGCACCCTTCCGCTTTCCGGGGCATAGAGCACTCGCTTCCGGGTCGCTCCCCCCAGATTCCCCGGCACGGCGGTGTCCGGCAGCGGCGCACCGTTCCACAACACCCGGCCCAGATCATGACCGCGGTGGGTTTCGATGGCGGCGTGGCAGTTTTCCCCGACCGTAAAGCCCGGTCCCAGGCCCACCGTAAGGGGTGCGACGTGACGCCCGTCGGGAAGGGCTTTTTTAAGCATTCGTCCGTCGATATAGACATCCGGGTTCAGTTTCTCAAAAACGTCCGGTTGATCGACCCCCACGGGGATAATTTCACCGGCCTTCCACCGTCCGGAATCGATGCGGCTAACCTTCCGGGCCCGAAGGCCTTCCACCGCTGCCGTCCCTTCCAAAAGGGCGTCACTGAAGGTGACCGTCCGCCGGATCGCCAGGGGTCGGTTAAGCTCCGAAAGAATCACCGCAAACCCGCAGCGCTTCAGGGTTACGGCCACGGCGCTGGCCAGTTCCCCGGCCCCCCGAATCCAGACCTTCACCGGTGCTCCATAAAATAACGATCCAGATCCAGCATAACGCCCCGGTCATGCACCGCGATGGGCCAGCAGCGTTTCCGGTAGCGATCGCGCACGATCCGGCCCCCCTCCTCACCGGAAAGGGCCTCAAGTTCATAAAGCAAATCGTGAGGAAAAAAGATCGGCTGTCCAGGCTGCTCCTGAAAGCAGGGAAAAGAAATTTTATCCGGATGACGGACGGCCGCCTGCAGCACATCCCGTACCGTTTCCCGACGGATAAAGGGCCGGTCGCCGTTACAGAAACCCACCGGGGAGACGACCGTTTTCAGGGCCTTGAGCCCGGCGCGCAAAGAGGTGGACAAGCCCTCACGGTAGTCGGCGTTAAACACCAGGGTAGCGACACCCGGATAATGCTCCTCCAGGGTTTTTGTGAGGGCTCCGGAATCGTGACCGGTCACCACAATCAGTGGATCGGAAAGCCCCACAAAGGCGGCCACCGTGTGAACAATCAGGGGAACGCCGTCCCGTTTCAATAGCAGTTTATTGGGCGGGTGACGGGTGGAGCGCCCGGCGGCGGTAATAATAACCGGCAGGGCCGTCATTTTCGGACGCCCAAAAGAGCGTTTACGTTCATTTTTTTCTGGCATGGTTCCGTAAGCTTAGGGCTGTAATGCACAAGGGCGGTAGGATTTTTTTCCGCCCGCTCCACCTTCCCGACGGATCGATTCTCGGGACGGCTGGGGGGGGGGAAGCACGCCCGGAGCTACCGCTTTACCACCGGCCTTGGGCCCGTGTTATCCGGAAAGCCTAACGGTTTATTGCGGCAGTTATAAGAATATGCCGGAAAATCCGGTCCGGAAATTGGCCGCCGCAATCCTTGTTAAAAGTTGTCCGTAGTGGGCCGTCTGCGGCGCCGGTTTCTCGTTGAGAACAGCTTCCGAGCGGTAGGGTGGAAATCATCGGGCCTAAAAACGGGGGCCTTTCCATCGCTTTCAACCCTACCTGGGGGACGGCCATCCCGGCCGGAAGACGAATCACGCGGTCCGCCTTTCCTGATGCCGGGTTACTTCTTTTTCCGCGGCTGGGATTCCTGTAAAAGTTTCATCAATTTGGGAAGCCGGGCCGGTTTCGGTTTTTTGCCCGACTGTATATTTTTCAAAATACGCTTTACATAGGCAATATAATCCTGCCGCTTAAAACCCTCGTTTATAAAGTGATCCTCCGCCGCGGAAAAAAAAGCATTCAGCATGAAGATTTCTTTCTGCTCCGTACTGCGAAATTTCCACCGTCTATCTTTGGATAAATAGGACAGGGCATATTGAAGCGGATATTTTTTTACATACGCTAAATAGGTCGTATAGGTATCCAGAAGATCACGCTGCTTTTGCACCCCCACCCGATGTCCCGTATGACCGCAATAAAGCGTGAGATACCGCTGGGTATCGCGCCACCGTTTGCGCCAGACGGCGCCCCCCTGTTTACGATACTGGGTGTGAATATAGGTCAGGCCCGCCAGAACGTAGCTATCGACGATCGGCGGCCGCATGATTTTCAGGTACTGGAAGTAATGCTCGACCTCCAATTGATCCGGGATCATCCAATTCTGATTCAAAAGAGCGCCTTTCCGTAAAAAGTTTTGCCAGATCTCCGATATCGGTACTTTGAAAAGAAAGCGTAAATAACTGTCCAACGTTTCTCTCTCCAGTTGGAATACGGTATGCTTAAAGAATAATGAAAATGATTTTTTCCGCGCCAGCGCGAACGCCCATTGATTTACCTCCTTTTCACTCTTGAATAAATAGCGGAGCTTTTTTCCCAGAATACCACGTTCACTGATTTTTTCGCCCCGGTTTATTTTCTCGCGCAGCGTGCGGGCAAACAGGAACTGCAAATAGGGGGGTAAATAAAACAGTAAAAACTGATAGCGGTGCTGGGGATCGAATTTGATGCTGGGCATCAACAAACGCGAGACCGGATCCAATAAATTATCGGAGGGCTGAAAAGACGGCGTTGTTTTTCCCCTGGTGGTACTATTTTTCATGATGGACTCTTTTCATCGCTCTTTAATGCCCTACAATTTACCCCTATTTTTTGTATAAAATAATTGATAATAATTGTTATCATTATATCGGTGATTACAAGATCATGAGTAGATCATTAGTAAACATTTTTCATCTACTGTTGTTCTCAGAAAGTCATAGTGTTGGTAAAATAATTAGGTTAATTTCGGTACGTGTTTTGACAAAATAAATGGGCCCAATGGGCCAGAAACAGAGCGTGAAATGACCACATTAGTTCAAAAACCAGGGGAAAAAACCCGCGCCGCCCAGGGAAAAACCACCGTTGGCCGATCCCGGGATAGCGCCCGGTCCGCCGCAGAGCTTCCCGTGGATTCAGCCCGATCTCACCCCTATACTACCAACTATAAGATACCGGAGTTACCCGCGATTTCCGACCTGGATCACTCCCCTTTTCGTCATTTTCTTTTCTGGGTGATTCGGGAAGTGCACTCTCAGGCACCCGAAAAGGATTTGGTTGCGGAGGTCCGGCGAAGGCTTACGCTCTATTTGTTGGATCCGATCCTCACCTGTCTTATCGATCAGCTTACGGCCCTTCCCGAAGCACCGCCAAAGCTGGCCTACCGGGAGCCCACCAGCGCGAGCCTGATGCTTCTGCGCCAACCACGGATATTTATGTGTATTTGCCTGGTGCGAGCCCGCGGTGCCACTACCGCGGAAATCGCGGAGTACGTGAATTCAACCTTCCGGAAGGGTACGGCAACGCCGGCCACCATTAAAAACCTGCTCTACTTTTTCTTCTGTATCCCCGCTGTGAATACGGCCCCTCATAAGGAAATGATGGCCTTGATCCGCTATCTTGATTCGTATCGTAAATGGCCTTTTATCCTGCGGATCAGTCAGGTTCTATCCGGGACGATGCCGGAGTATATATTTCAATATTATACCGGTTGGTATTCGGACCAAGCCATTAACGCTGAAAACCTGCGAAAAAGCATTCTGTTGTGTTTGGGACAACTAAACTATTCCCTGATCCAGGGCGAGGTGGTCCAAGCCAAATTATTGACTAATCTCGCCACCCAACTCTTTCCCCTCGCTAAACATATGTCTCCGGAAAAGCAGGTAACCGCGGTACCGCTGAAAGAAATTCTGCCTTCGAAAAATGGGACCTATCGGTCCCTGCCATGAATACCCACCCGTTACCTGTCAAAGAACGGCGTAAACTGGGTCGTCTGGCCCATCAGGTAGGCATCAGCGCCACGGTCCGTCTTACCGGAAGAAATCCGCGTACGGTCCGGAAGTGGAAAGCGCGGGTTGCCCGTGGTGAAGCCTTAACCAGTCCCAACGATCAACTATCGCCCCGGGAAACCCGGCAGTTGTTACGAGCCGCTCCCCGGCAGCGGAAGGATACCCTGGCCCAGTGCCGTCAGCGGGCCGGCGTAACGTGCTCCGCGGCCACCTTATCCCGGCTGTATCGCTATTCCGATTGGGTAATGCCGGACATTCAACTGGTGCACTATACGCTCAGTGGAAAGCGAAAATACCTGACCGTAATTTCGATTCACTATTCGGTCCCCCGCAGCCTTCTGACCCCCGGAGGTCCCGCCCGCCGGGTGACCGCCAAAACCGTCCCCTTCTACTGGCCCCGGAAAAGCGATTGGTTTTTATATCACGGGGAAATATTCCCCGTTGAAGATCCGCTTTTCGCCACGGCTATCCGTCCCTACCTGGGCCCGAAAGATGATACTACGGCCTGGTTTATAAGCCTCCGGCCGGACCCGCAAAAGCATCCCTGGCATATCATTAAGGGGTACTACAATGATCTTCCCCATACCTTTTGCGGTCAGGAATTTTCACCCGAATCCGGACTTCAGGCGGCCCCGCCGGCCGCCATCCGTGATTCGCAACAACCACTCTGCCGGAAATGTCTGCCCCCGGTAATCGCCGCCTATCAACGGAACCGGAATTTAAAACCGAGCTACGAAATCCGCTCCGCACCGGAGCCGGATGCCCGAATCAGTCATGCTCCGGCGGGGGCAGCCGAACCTGAATTCTGAAAGGAGGTTCCGATGACCAATCCCCAGGTTGAATCCCGGGAAAAGGCCCCGGCGGCGGTGGGGAAAACACGAAACGGTTTTACCCGGGCGACGGCGAAGAAACGGAAACCCGTTTACCAGCCCATCCAGACTCCACCGATCCCGAACATCTATGCCGTCCATCCGCACCGGAAGTTGTTCGAGTTGTGGGTGTACGATTGTATGCGCGGCCGTTCATTGGGTGGTTCCACCTCGCGGCGCGCCAAACCGGTCCGTATACCGGCCCGGGAATTGAAGCAGGTTATCCGCACAAAAAAAGATGAATTACAAGTAAAGCGGGCGATTTCAGGCCACATCCGGTGGCATTTCCATCCCGACCTGAAGGTGTTGTTTTGGGATTATCTGGATCACCTGGAGTTTCCGCGAACGATCGACCTGTCCTATGACCAGCTTGATCCTAAAGTCTGGCGTATCGCCAATACTCCTGAGCAAAGAAAAACCATTGAAATCTATGCGCGCCTGGTCTGTCCTATAAAGACTATTCTTTACACCGTGAATTCAAGGGAATTAGGGGAACGTCTGAGTCGCGCGCAGTTGCAACAGTATCTGTATTTCTTCTTCAACCTGGACGCCGAGCCTGGCGCGCATCCCTATCCGCCTCAACTCCTGTCCCAGATGGTGTTGAAGATCCGTGAGAATATTGATTCCCAAAACTACTATCGTCGGGAGTGCCACCGGAAAAAGATTGATCCCCGGTTGACGTTCGCCGCCGAGCAACAGAAATTACTGGCAACAATTAGGCAGGTGCCGGACCAATCCCGCTGTCTTGTTAAAACGCCCTATCTGGATAGGGATCACGACGAAGAAGCCTACCGCCCCTGGGCTCGCATTGCCCCCCGGAGTCCGTGCCGGGATGATACCGTATTGCCGATCATGGGATCCTATGGCCTGGTGTGTAAAATCTGCACCGGCACGGTGACCCTTGAGGAATTGGCACTCGAGATAGATTTTAAGCGGCAGAATAATTCAACATCCAAAATTCTGAATCGAATGCTCGACAAATTACTTTGTAAAGCGGAAATCCTAGTTAACCAGGAAGATTGTGAGGGCTTCTCACGTGTAATGAAAACCATGTTGATCCCGCTGGCCAAGCTCATGCGAACATTGGGAGTCACTCCGGATATTTCCCCTGACAGAATGCCCGGTATTGACCGGGTCCGGGAAGAAGATGCGGCTCAATATGAAAATTGTGATGAGATTCAGGTGCTGCCGATTGAGGAACACATGCACACTTACGGTGTAATTTGAAATGCCGGGGAAGGAACTCCGTTCCCTTACCGTCGAATCAGGACTCGCCTCAGGCGGGGGCTTCCGGTGAACCGAGCACTTATCAGGCTTCAACCGGAGTTAAACGGGCCCCTTTCCGGGTCCGGTACAGCTGGAATGATCCTCGGTAATTAATGTGCACCCCTCTGTATTGGGCGAAAGAAAAAGCCCCCTCCCGGACTCCAGCAAACGCAATATTCGACATCGGGACCACACAATTGTACCGGGGTCCTCTCCCGGCCAGGATGAATAAGTCCTGACGCTGGAGAGGGTAATGCCCGGCGAACGGGCGGGAAGTAAAGGCAGTCGTACCATGCACGAATGAAGATTACCTGGCGGCCCCAGGGGGACGTGCGCTCAATTCTTTAAACTGGTTGATGACGATTTCCTGATCGAGGGTGTAAGAAATCAGGAGTACAAGATACTTTCTATTCTCCATAGGAAACAGTATTCCCTTCTGAATCGGTTTTGATTAATAATAGATTAGAACTACCATTTCCGTAAGAATGTGTAGACGCTGCGATGATATATCCACCATCACGCGTCTGTTGAACGGACCTACCGTCATCGGTACTCCTTCCCCCGAAGGTTTGAGTCCATTCTTGGTTTCCTTCTGAATCGGTTTTGATCAACCAAACATCACTAGTATAATCTTCGAAACCATAGGACCCGGTCATGATATATCCGCCATCAGTAGTCTGATGAACTGACTCACTATAATCATATCCCGGTCCGCCAAAGTTTTGAATCCACGCTTCATTGCCCTGGGAATCGATTTTCATTAACCAGGCATCAATATCATCATATTCGGCAAGTCCATATGAACCACATATTATATATCCACCATCTGAAGTTTGTTGGAAGCCACCACTTCTAGATCTTTCAGGATAATCAACTTTTCTCCATTCCTCATTTCCCTGGGCGTTGGTTTTAATTACAAATAGATTGTAAATCGAAGAAAATTCTTCTCCGGTGATTATATATCCAGAGTCGGCGGTTTGTAGAACGAACCTACCCGAAAAATCTTGATAACTTCCACTAAAGATTCGATTCCATTCCTCGTTTCCTTCTGAATCGGTTTTGATTAACCATGCTTTTATAACATAAGTATCCTCGAATAATACTGTTGGACCAATAATAATGTATCCGCCATCCGCGGTTTGTTGAACGGAATAACCCCGATCCAAATACCCCCCTCCAAAGGTCCGGTTCCACTCTTCATTACCGTTGGAATCGGTCTTGATTAACCAGCTATCTTCATGGCCATCCCCGAAAGATTTTGTTGAACCAATAATAATGTACCCGCCATCCGTGGTCAGTTGAACGGAAAAACCTAAATCGCGATTACTCCCTCCAAAGGTCTGACTCCATTCCTCATTACCCTTGGAATCCGTCTTGATTAACCAGACATCACTCGATCCGTTTCCAAAAGAATCTGTTGATCCAAGAAGGATATAGCCTCCATCAGGGGTCAGTTGAATAGAACGACAATAATCAGCTTCACTTCCGCCAAAGATTTTTTGAAAAGTTTGAAAGACAATTAAAGTGATGGGCGCACTATCTGAATAATTACCACGAATATCTATTGATCTTATTCTGATGGTATGGGTAGAACCACTCTCATACATTTCCGTATCCCAATCCATAGCGTAAGGTGCATCAGAATCCATAATGCCCGTGTAGGATCCATCCACCCATAATTCAACTTTTTCAACGCTTCCATTATCAGTTAAATTATACGTTATAGTCACAATCCCCGAAACAATGGATCCATCTTGTGGCGCTGTTATTACTATTTCCGGTAGCGTCGTGTCTGCTTCTTTTGGTTCATCACAACTCATAACAAAGAAAATATAACAGATCAGAATTCCGATAGATTTTGTTCGCATTATTTTTTGTCGCTGTTTTAATGGTGCGTTCGACGTTACATCATTATTAGTTGAAACACAAGGGAAGCTGCTTACAGATCAGGATGGTTAAAGCTATAAAAGAGCTTGACGAACCGGGAGGCCTAACCAAGCCAAAAGTAACCAACAACGGAAGATTGAACCAGGAACAAATAGAACAATACGGCCCGCCTGCTTCGGAACAACGTGAGGGCTGGCAGGCGGTATTTACATTAAGCACCGGTCCGGTTTTCAGGGTCCCCCCCGCCCCCGGACGGGACTCCAAACACGCGGAGAATACCCCCCAAAAAGAGCGCTGAAAAAACGGCTATTTTTCGGGTATATGTAGGGGGGAATATTGTCGTTTTGTCGTCGACAAAATAGCCCTTTGAAAAGGAAAATTGAGGTGGTAATATTTACCGCGCTAACAAAGATTATAGTCACCAGGACCGAATACACAGTGAATACTCAGACTGCACGGCTTTCGGGTAGGAAACCCTTCCCTCCAGTCGCATCCTTTGGTCCGTGCGGTAGTCCTGTGTTAGCGCTAACGCCCCGAAAACCGGAGGGTATTATTACCCCCGCTGGATACGGGATTCAAGGGTCCCGGACCTCCTGTTCGGTCACGCTATCAATGCCCAACTGCAGTATAAGGAATATAAACCATGATGATCGGCCTGAATGAATATTTTGATTGCCCGACCTGCGGCAAAACTGTTTCCAGAATAGGGTTAATAAGTGGGAATACGGTAGGCGAAAGGTTGTATTCGGACGGCCAACTCATCCTGCCCATGTTTCCGGAAGAGCCGGCCATCACCCGCTGTTTGCGGTGCAGTACCCTCTTTTGGATCACGGAAGAAATCAAATCGGATAATCAAGAACAGAGACGAGCGGACGATATCAAATTTCTGACGATCTATGAATATTTAACCGCCTTGAAAAACGGGACCTGCAAATTAGCGGGCCAAGTCCTGTTTATCCGGAAACGAATCTGGTGGGCGTTCAATGATCGCATCCGAAAGCGGAAAACCCGGTGGTTCAGTCGTAAGGAAATCGATAAAAACACACGGCTGTTTCGTTCCGCCAAAGAAAAAGAAATCTGGACCGAGAATGTGCATCAGCTGCTCGCCATGTTTGCTTCCGACAACCTCGAGCAACGACTATGGATGGCGAATATTAATTCGATGGTCCAGACATTTGCCTCCGATAACGCTAATCGCGAAACAGGGGCGGAGGATCCGCCTGGTTGGTTCCCGTTTTGGAATTCCAACTCCCTCGACCCCCGAATCTGGATGGTCGAAATCTATCGTAATCTGGGTGAATTTCAAAAATGCCGGGAAATATTAGCCACCCTCTCCGGCAAAAACCTGAATTGGATTAAGGCGCTGTTCGAAAAAGAAATCGAAAAAAAGAATCGCTTTGTATTTCAATTGGATGAACAACAATTACATCCGCCCGGGATCGTCATCTGATCACCTATTGTTGTGAGCATCCGGTGACGGACTATTTATAAAAAACATCCCATTCATCCATCATTCCACTTAAATAATGACGTATTACGTTTTTCCTTCAGGGCGACTTTGAAGGTGGGTTGACCGTTTCAACCGAATAATATCTGCCGGAATAATCATAGCAAATGAATAGCGTCGTTCAGCCGGTTTC
>JAADFQ010000017.1 GCA_013152835.1 FCB group bacterium | reverse complement strand
TGGATTTCCAAAATGTACATACGGTCATCGGCGCCGATGCCACCATGGTGGGCGATTTATCCCTGGAAGGGGGTCTCATCATTTATGGAACCGTGGAAGGAAATATTCAGACATCCGGGCCCGTTCGGGTGGCAAAAAGCGGCGTTGTAAAAGGAAATATTTCCAGCAGCGATATTCAGCTCCATGGAAACGTCTATGGCGATGTGACTGTTAAGGCCCGCGCTGTATTGGGCGGTCAATGTACTTTGGAAGGCGATCTGACCTACCAACATTTACTGATTGAAGAAGGAGCACGATTTACCGGTCAATGCCGATTGGCTGCAGCGGAGTCATCGGACGGCGAGTGACCAAGTCAACCAATGCCTGGGCGGATTCGTTTCGCTATTTTCAACAGATCGTGCAGAAAACGGGTCCGGCAGCGGGAGCCTCGTATACGCTGATTGCGGCTATTTTAATTTTCGGCGGACTGGGATATTTCGCCGACCGGCATTTTGATTCGGCACCACGCTACCTTCTGATTGGACTGGGAATCGGGCTCGTTGTGGGCTTTTATGAAATTGCTAAAGTTGTTTTCCGCAAAAATGGATGATCCAACAAAAACAGAGGAATCATCCATCCAGATGAATTGATATGCATACTTCAGTGATTTGGGAAATATCCCGATCGGGAGAATGACGTGAAAGGACGATTTTCGTTATGGCTTCTTTCCGGCAGCCTGGGTCTCTGGGGATTATTGTCGGCCCTGATCGGTCCTCAATTTATACTCCCGGGATTTTGGGGAATGATCGGTCCCTTGGTAATGGGCGTGTTCACCGTTGAGCTGGTAACCTGGAAATTCGACCAGGATCCACAGGCGGTAACCAACGTAATGATTCGTGCTTTCGGCGGTAAAATGATTTTCTACGCCGCCTATATTGTTGCGATTTTAAAACTGACAAAACTGGACAGTATGATATTTGTTTTAAGTTTTTCCGGTTTTTTTATTCTTCTTCATATCCTTGAGGCGTTGTATTTTCGCGCCAAATTTGAAACCCGTTAACGAACCATTGATTCCAACCTGATTTATGATCGTACCCGAACACGAGCAAGCCACCGAAGCATTTAATGCCGGCGAAGTCATTATTGGTCATGTTTCCAATACGACCCCCGACCACGCCATCATTCATCTACCCACCATATACGGTATTGATTTTTCAGTAACCAAACACGTTTTCATGATCTGGCTGGTGGCCCTGATTGTGTTTATCGCCGTGACCTGGGCCGTTCGGCGAACCGTCCGAAAAGGTGACCTGGTCCCTACCGGTTTTGCCAACGCTATCGAAGCGGTGGTTCAATACATCCGGGATTCCATTGTCCGGCCCAATGTGGGGACCGCATATGTGAACAGTTGGACCCCGCTCATTCTGACATTTTTCTTTTTTATCCTATCCTGTAACGCCATTGGACTGATCCCGTTATTTGATGTGATTGGCGTTCTGGATCGTTTCATCCTGCATACCGAACACACGTCGTTTATTAACCGACTTATTCACGGCGGGGTAACCGCCACCGGTAATTTTAACGTCACCGCCGCGCTGGCAATGATTACTTTTTTTTCCATAATCATTGCCGGAAGCCGGGCTCACGGATTTATCAAGCATTGGAAGAATCTGGTGCAACCTGGTTTACCCTGGTGGGTCTACATTATTTTAATCCCGATTGAAATTGTTGGGATGCTGGTAAAACCCTTTGCACTGACCATGCGACTGGCAGCCAATATGACCGGTGGTCATGTCGCTATCCTGGTGATTTTATCCTTCGTTTTCATCTTTACCGGTTTGTTTAACAGCGCCCTGGCGGGAATCGGCGTCGGCGCCGTCGTTGCCGTACCACTGGCCGTGGGCATTTCAGCCCTGGAAATTATTGTCGTCCTGGTTCAGGCTTATGTCTTTACCTTACTATCGGCTGTATTTATCGGAATGGCCATCAATGTTCATCATTAAAGCCTTATTTAATCCGGTTTCTGAAAGCGAACGCCCACAACAGCGTTCTACCCTTTCAGTTGGGAACCGGTATTTTCAATTCAGTAACAACATAAAAACCATGGAGGTTATGTAAATGGAAAACCTGCATTATTTTGGTGCGGCTATTGGTTTAGGTCTGTGTGTGATCGGCGCCGGAATGGGGATCGGAAAACTGGCGGCGGCGGCCGGTGAAGGGATTGCCCGTCAACCGGAAGCTGCTGACAAAATCACCGCCGCTGTCAACCTGCCCTTATTCCTGCTGGAAGGCGTCGCCATTTTAGGCGAGGTCTTTGCCCTTTTAATTGTGTTGATGAAATAAGGACTCCAACACATAATCTAAACTTGGAGTAACCTATGGATAATCCTCTTGTTCAGCCCGATCCGGGGTTGTTCATCTGGACCATCATCACGTTTCTGGTTCTGCTGTATGTCCTGGCAAAATTTGCCTGGAAACCGCTCCTGGCCATGTTGGACAAGCGGGAAGCCCTGATTCGTGAATCTCTGGCGAATGCTGAAAAAGCACGCACGGATTTAGAACGGATCCAGGAAGAATCGGAAGCCATGCTGGCAAAAGCCCGGGAAGACGCTCAGGACATTGTTCGTAAGGGCAAGGAAACCGCGGATAGAATAAAGTCCGACCTATTGGCCTCAGCGGAGGATAAAGCGCGGCAGATTCGACAAGATGCAGAAGTACAGATCGAAGCTGCAAAAGATCAGGCCCTCGCCGATATTAAAGCGGAAGTAGTGAACCTGTCCGTGCAAATCGCCGGCAAATTGATCCGGAAGAATTTATCGCCCCAGGATAATCAAACACTCATTGAACAATCGATTCAACAATTGACCACGAAAAATGAGGCCTGATAAAAAAAGTAAAACCTATGTCCGGGCGCTGTTAAAAGTGGCCGGGGATCAGGATGCCATTCCTGCCGTGGGCACCTCATTGCGAAATGTGGTGGAACTACTCCGGCAAGAACCGGTGTTTAAAGTAGTTTTCCATACTCGCCGGATTCCATCCAAGGATAAACTGTCCCTGCTGCGAAAAACTTTCGCGGGCACGGTTCATCCCATTGTATTGGAATTCCTGATCCTGTTGGTGGAAGAACGGGAAACCATGGCCTTACCTGATGTAGCGAAACGGTATACCCGGCTTCAGGATGAAGCCCTGAATCAGATACCACTGATGATTTATTCCTCGGAAGCAATCTCCGATGATATCAGGGAAGATCTTATTCGACGCCTGGAAGCTTCTACCGGGAAAACATTGAAAGCCGATGCGGTCATAGATCCGTCCCTTCTGGGAGGTATTAAGCTCCGCTTGGGGAATCTGTACCTGGATGCTTCCCTGTCCAAACAATTGGATCAATTAAAACAATTTATTCTCAAGTAATAACCTCTGGAAGAATACATGGAATTCAAAGCAGACGAAATACGAGATTTACTGCGATCACAAATTGACCAGTACAATATTGAGATTGATGTCGCCGAAGCCGGCGAAGTCATGGAAGTGGGTGATGGTGTTGCCCGGGTCAGCGGATTAGAAAATGTGGTTAGCTCCGAACTGGTGGAGTTACAGAATAACGTTTTCGGGATGGCCCTGAATCTGGAAGAAGAAAATGTGGGACTGGTACTGTTCGGCAACAGCCGGCTGGTGGAAGAAGGCGATCTGGCGAAACGGACTGGCCGCGTCGTGCAGGTTCCGGTGGGGAAAGCCCTCCTCGGACGGGTAGTTAATCCGCTGGGACAACCCCTGGACGGCAAAGGCCCGATCAACAGTGACGAATCGCTTCCCATTGAGCGGAAAGCCCTGGGTGTGATTGCCCGGCAACCAGTGAAAGAACCGCTCCAGACCGGAATAAAATCGATCGACAGTATGATCCCCATCGGCCGGGGACAGCGTGAGTTGATTATCGGCGACCGGCAGACCGGGAAAACCGCCATTGCGATTGATACCATCATTAACCAGCGATATACCCAAAAAACCAAAACTCCGGTTTACTGTTTCTATGTGGCGATCGGACAGAAAGCCTCCACGGTGGCCCGGGTAGTCAAGGAACTTGAGAATGCCGGCGCCATGGAATACACCACCGTGGTAGCTGCCAATGCTTCCGACCCGGCTCCGTTGCAATATATTGCACCCTACTCAGGAGCGGCTATGGGTGAATATTTCCGTGATAACGGAATGCACGCCCTGATTATTTACGACGATCTTTCCAAACAGGCGGCCGCCTATCGGCAAATGTCCCTGGTTCTTCGTCGTCCACCGGGGCGGGAAGCCTATCCCGGCGACGTATTTTATCTCCACAGCCGTTTACTGGAACGCGCCTCCAAACTGAGTGATGATCTGGGCGGCGGATCCCTGACCGCCTTACCGATTATCGAAACCCAGGAAGGGGATGTATCGGCCTATATTCCCACGAACGTGATTTCCATTACCGACGGACAGATTTATCTGGTGGGCAGTCTCTTCAACGCCGGTGTACGGCCGGCGGTGGACGTGGGTATTTCCGTATCCCGTGTGGGTGGAAATGCACAGATTAAGGCCATGAAAAAAGTGGCCGGACGTTTGCGGTTGGATTTAGCTCAATTCCGGGAATTGGAAGCCTTTGCCAAATTCGGCTCCGACCTGGATAAGTCCACCAAAGCCCAGTTAACCCGCGGCGCGCGAATGGTGGAAGTCCTGAAGCAAAAACAATATTCGCCCATGGATGTGGAACACCAGATTGCCATGCTATACTGTGGCAGTGAAGGATTTCTGGATAATATTCCCCTGGACAAGATCGCCGATTTTGAAACCGGATTTTTATCTTACATGACCGCCAACTATGGCGATGTACTGGACTCCATCCGGGAAACTGGTGATATTTCCGAAGAAATCAATGCCCGGTTAAAGGAAGCGGTGGAAACTTATAAAAAAGGATTTATTGCCTGATCCATGGCCAATCTTAAGGAAATACGCAATCGAATCAAGTCGGTAAAGAGCATTCAGCAGGTGACCAGCGCCATGAAAATGGTGGCCGGTGCCAAAATGCGGAAAGCACAGGAACGGATGGAGCAGGCGCGCCCTTACGCGTACCGGATTCGGGACGTCATCCAGGACTTACTTCCCGATGTGGATCGGTCGGTACTGAAATTACTGGAAGTCCGCCCGGTAAAACGGGTAGGTATCGTAGTGGTTACTTCCGATCGGGGCCTGGCCGGTTCTTTTAATACCAATATCATTAAACATGCTCATCAGGAAATTGAATCCGTGGGTGCCGAAAATACCGATTTGATCTGTATCGGAAAAAAAGGAGCCGACCATTTTAAGCGGCGGGATTTCAACGTGATTGAAACCCATGTAGAATTCTGGAATGAACTGGATTTCAACCATGCCATGAAAATCGGAAACGGTATCATCAGTCATTTCCTGAATGGGAAGGTAGATGAAATCCGGGTGATCTTTAATGAATTTAAAAATGTGGCTACCCAACTAATCATCGTTGATAAATTATTACCACTCACCTTCGATGCCGGCTCATCCCGGCCGCAAAACCGGATCTACGAACCGTCGAAAGAATCCATTGTTAAATCATTGGTTCCGCGCCATTTGAACGTGCAGGTGTGGCGGTACCTGCTGGAATCCTTTGCCAGTGAACAGGCGGCGCGAATGGTGGCCATGGAAAATGCCACCGATAACGCCATTGAAATGACGAAGTCGCTCCAACTGGAGTACAATAAGGCGCGACAGAATGCAATTACTACGGAAATGTTAGAAATCGTCAGCGGCGCTGAAGCCCTGAAACAATAGTGAGGAATGTGTGAATGAAAACCGTAACAGGTAAAATTTTACAAATTATGGGTGCGGTGGTGGACGTTGTTTTTGAAGACGGCCATCTGCCGGAAATATTAAATGCGCTGGAAGTCGATCGGGGCGATTCTACCCTGGTTCTGGAAGTAGCTCAGCACCTCGGCGATTCGGTTGTACGCACCGTCGCCATGGACTCCACCGACGGGTTAGCCCGGGGAGTGGACGTTACTGATACCGGTCAGCCGATCTTGGTCCCCACGGGACAGGAAACCTTGGGCCGCCTGTTCGACGTTCTGGGAACGGCGATTGATGCGAAAGAACCCCCAACCAATGTTACCCTCAAACCAATTCACCGGGACGCTCCCCGGTTGGAAGACCTGACCACGTCCACGGAAGTGCTGGTAACCGGTATTAAAGTCGTGGACCTGATGGAGCCTTACACCCGCGGAGGAAAAACCGGGCTCTTCGGCGGAGCCGGTGTGGGAAAAACGGTTTTGATTCAGGAATTAATTCGGAATATTGCCACCGAACACGGCGGCTATTCGGTCTTTGCGGGCGTTGGTGAACGTACCCGTGAAGGCAATGACCTTTATCGGGAAATGACAGAAACCGGTGTTATTGAAAAAACCGTGATGGTCTTTGGTCAGATGAATGAACCACCGGGAGCCCGTCTCCGGGTAGCTCTCTCCGGACTGACCATGGCCGAATATTTCCGCGATGAAGAAGGTCGGGATGTGCTGTTCTTTATGGACAATATTTTCCGGTTTACGCAAGCCGGTTCGGAAGTATCGGCCCTGTTGGGACGTATGCCTTCCGCGGTGGGATATCAACCGACGCTGGCCACGGAAATGGGCGCCCTTCAGGAGCGAATTACCAGTACGAAAAAAGGATCCATTACCTCTGTACAAGCCGTCTATGTCCCGGCCGACGATTTAACCGACCCGGCTCCGGCCAATACTTTTGCGCACCTGGACGCCACCACCGTGCTGGAGCGTAAAATCGCCGAATTGGGGATTTATCCGGCCGTGGATCCGCTGGCCTCTTCCTCCCGGATTTTGGATCCCCGCGTCATCGGCGATCGTCACTACAACGTGGCCCGGTCCGTGCAACAGATTTTACAGAAATATCGCGAACTGCAGGACATTATCGCCATTCTGGGAATGGACGAATTATCGGACGATGATAAACTGACCGTCGCCCGCGCCCGGAAAATTCAGGGCTTTATGTCCCAACCCTTCTTTGTGGCGGAACAATTTACCGGCAGCGAAGGCCGTTATGTATCACTGGAAGATACGGTAAGCGGGTTCGATGCGATTCTCAACGGCGAAACGGATGAATTACCGGAACAGGCTTTCCGTTATGTGGGTACGGTGGACGAAGCCATTGAAAAAGGCAAAAAACTGGTTGCCGCCTAATGCAATCTCTTGAACTGATTATTGTAACCCCCACGCGGGTGATTGAAAAAAAGGCGGTTACCTATGTCCGCTGTCCGGGTCTGGATGGTTCCTTCGGAATTATGAGTAACCATGCAGAAGCAATGATTGCCCTCGACGTGGGACCGGTAAAATATAACGACCTAAAAGGTGAAAACTGGTTGGCTACCAGCGGCGGATACGCAGACATTAAAAGGAACCGCGTTCTCCTCTTGGTGGAGACAGCGGAATTCCGTGAAGAGATCGACGTAACTCGCGCCCGTCAGGCCCGCGAACGGGCCGAAGAACGGTTGCATCAGGAAAATGCGGATCGTATCCGGGCTAAATCTTCCATGTCCCGGGCCATGAACCGGTTGCGGATTGTCCAGCAATAAATTGATCGGCAAAATGGGATCTTAAAACCGCTTGAACTTTTCAGGCGGTTTTTCATTTCCGGGATTACAGGATTGAATCAGGGTCTGTGACGGCAGTAACATTCAAACGAATAAACCTAACTTAAATACAAAGTAACACCATGATGAAACGAACACATACGTGCGGAGAACTAACGGCCAAAGCCGAAGGGACATCCGTGGTGCTGAATGGCTGGGTTCACACGGTACGCCTCCACGGGCAAATTATTTTTGTGGACCTGCGGGATCGCTATGGAAAAACTCAGCTTGTTTTTGATTCACAACATTTTCAGGGAGACCTGAATATCACGAAAAAATTATCCGTGGAAGATGTGCTTTCCGTCAGCGGTACGGTTCAGCTTCGCGGCGAACAGGCAGTAAATCCACAGATGGCTACCGGGGAAATTGAAGTAATGGTAGCATCGATGGAAATACTCAACGAGGCGGAACCGCTGCCATTTGTGATTACGGATCGGGAGGCGGCGCTGGAAGATTTGCGACTCAAATACCGGTATCTGGAATTACGGACGGTCGATTTGCAATCGACTCTGGCGGTCCGTCACAGGGCGGCTCAGGTTGTCCGGCACTATCTGGATAAGGAAAACTTTTTTGAAATTGAAACACCGGTTTTGATGAAATCTACACCGGAAGGCGCCCGGGATTATCTGGTTCCCAGCCGCATCCATAAGGGGAAATTCTATGCCCTCCCCCAATCTCCCCAGACATATAAGCAACTCCTGATGATTTCCGGTTTCGATCGTTATTTTCAGATCGTGAAATGTTTCCGGGACGAAGATTTGCGGGCCGACCGTCAGCCGGAGTTCACCCAGATCGATATCGAAATGTCCTTTGTGGATGAAGCGGACGTTCAGGCAGTAGCGGAGGGACTGACACGTGAGATCTTTAACTCAATCCTGGATGTGCATTTACCGGAGAAATTCCCGGTTATGACCTTTGAACGTGCCATGGACACCTATGGCAGCGATAAACCTGACCTTCGTTATGAACTACCGTTAATTGATCTGAAGGTCTATACCGATCAATCGGATTTCAATGCTTTTAAATCGGTGAAAATGGTAAAGGGATTGGTCGTTCCCAATGGGTCGGCTTATTCCCGGAAAATTATCGACGGCCTCACTGAATTTGTCAAACCCTTTGGCGCCAGAGGACTGGCCTGGATGAAAGTGGACAACGGGTCTCTGACCGGAGGAATTTCCAAATTCTTCGGTTCGAATCTTCAAGATCGATTAATCCGGGAGCTTTCGCTCCCCGACGGTTCGATTATCTTCCTTATTGGCGATGCAAAACGAGTGGCGCAAACAGCGATGGGCGCGCTGAGAACAGAAATCGCCCGACGGGAAAACCTGGCATCACCCAACGAATTCAAACCTTGTTGGGTGGTGGATATGCCCATGTTTGAATGGGACGAAGGCGATAGTCGTTACGTGGCAGTTCATCATCCCTTCACCTCTCCAAAACTGGAAGATCTTCCCAAAATGGCCACTGCGCCCGATCAGGTCTATTCCCGGGGGTACGATCTGGTAATCAACGGATATGAAGTGGCCGGCGGATCAATCCGTATCCATCAGCGTGACATCCAACAACAAGTATTTCAACATTTGGGTATCTCAGACGAGGAAGCGCAGAAAAAGTTTGGTTTTTTACTGGAAGCCCTGCGCTACGGCGCACCGCCCCATGGCGGTATCGCCTTCGGATTCGATCGTCTGGTGATGCTGCTCTGCCGGACGGCCAATATTCGGGACGTCATCGCCTTTCCCAAGACAACTTCGGCATCTTCCCTCATGGATGAGTCGCCCAGCGAAGTTTCCCAAAGGCAATTGGATGAATTGGGGATTGGGATTGTCCGCAAGGATACGTCAAATATATAAAACCGGTTCTTAGTAATCTGACTACAATGCGTTGCGCAGCAGAGCCGCGCAACGAGGGTTGCGAGACAACCTGGTTACAACGCTCCGCGTTGTAACCCAC
>JAADFQ010000016.1 GCA_013152835.1 FCB group bacterium | reverse complement strand
TCATAGGTGAAATCGGAACCCATGAAATAATCGCCCTTGGAATCGCTGGAAATGCGCTTCACTTTTTTCAGGGCCGGGAGATAAATCCACTGATCATCGCTTGACCCGTCATCATAACTCCAGGTCATGAAAGAAGTGTTTTTCACATCAGCCGGGGACAGAAAAAACATGATTTTCTTTTCCACGTTGCCGAAATCCTTCACATACTGACGGATTTTCCGTACCCGCTGGTTGCCCCGTGAATTCACAATGGTCATGGTCAGATCCCCGGTCATATCATTTCCCGTGGGACGGTTGTATACATTTTCGATTACCTGCAGACCGGTGAGGTCCTGGGCCCAGAGGCCGCTCACAAGGAGGGCCAGGGACAATAGAGTATTGCGTATGTTCATAATCATCTCCTGCAATTACCGGCTCTCGTCTGAAGACGGGCCGAGTTTGGAAAAAAGTTTCTTTTGTTCAATGATAAGTACCATGATGGTTACCGTACCCACAAAACTGGTGAACATGTTAAGGGATACCAGAAAACCAAGCTCACGGTTCGGCGGAAAGACCGAAAAGAGCAGTACGGCAAAACCGGCGATTACCACGGCCGCATTGAAGACAATGGCCCGACCGCTGTGATGCATGGTACGCTGGATGGACAGTTCCATGTCGCCCGTGGCGCGCATATTCTCGCGATAACGGTCGATAAAATGCACGGCATAGTCGATACCAATTCCCACCGATATGCTGGACATAAGGGCCGTAGTCGTGCTCAGGGGAATGCCCATCAGACCCATGACACCAAAACTGATGATTGCCGTAATGATAATGGGAACGGCGCCGATTAAACCGGCCGTAATGTTTTTAAACATAAAGCTAAGGAGAACAGCTACAATTACCAGGGACATGAGCAGGCTGGTAATCTGTCCTTCCAGAATCAGATCGGTAAACACCAGCGCTTTATAACCGGAACCGGCATAATTCAACTGCACACCCTGATCGGCAAAAGCCTTGCGATAGGTTTCAATATGATCCAGGGCCTGATTAATGCTCTTGGAATCGTCACTCTTCAACTGGAACGTGACATTCAGTTTCTGGTAATCGTAATCCGTTACCTGCCAGAGATTTTCCGGATCACCGGACATTTCGTAGAGGAGCAGATACTGAGCCACCAGATCGGATGATTCAGGTGTCGTATTAAACGCTTCATCGTCGGCATGCATGACTTTGTTCATACGATCCAGATAATCGGTTAAGGCAAAGGAACTGCCCACCACCGGAATGGATTCCACATCGGCCTGCATTTTGTCTACCAACCGCAGTAATTCGGGTTTTTTAAAGGCATCTTTATCGGCCGATTCCAGGATCAGGTTCAATGTGGAGGTACCGCCGAAATGATCGTTGATAAACTGGTCGGTGAGCACAATGTCGCTGTCTTTTTCAAACTTGTCCAGGAAACTGGAATTGATCCACACTTTGCTGGCGCCGAAGATGGAAATAACGATGACTACGGCGGTAAGCCCTAACGTGAGGTATTTATATTTCAACAGGTTCAGGGCAAAACGATGGGCAAAAGATACGGCCATGGGATCCTGGCTGCTCTTCGGTGTTATTTTTCGCGCTTTCCGGATGCCAAGCAGCATAATTCCTACGGGAATCAGAACCAGGGAAAAAACCATGGCTACCATGACGCCGAATGCCGTAAAGAGACCAAAATATTTAATGGGATAAACCTGCGAAGTCAGGAGGGAAATAAATCCCACGGCTGTTGTCACGGATGTCATGACCACCGGGCGCCACATTTCTTTCAGCATGTCATGCATGGCTTCGACCTTGGTGGCCTTGGGATTGGCCGCCAGGTAGATATCCACGTGACTGAACAGATGAATTCCGTCGGCCACCCCGATGGCTATCAGCATGACAGGAATCGTGGTAAATACGGCATAGACCGGAATATTCATGACCGCCAGTAAGCCGAACGTCCAGATCGTGCTGAACAATACTACCAGCAGCGTCAGAATCGTGTTTTTCACGCTCCGGAGCAATATCAGTAAAGCAAAAATGATAACACCGATGACAACCGGCACCATTCGTTTCATGTCTGCCGGTCCCAGTACAGCCATGGTTCCTTCCACAATGGGACGACCGGCCACATACACCTTTTCCGGTCCTTCGTAGGTTTTACTCATTTCCAGAATCTGTTCATAGAATTCCTGGGAGAAAACATCATCGTTGATCCGGGCAATAACAACCGATACCGTCTCGTCTTCCGATACCAGCCTACCGAAGACCATTTCGTTGTTCCGAACCTTGTCCCGCAAGGCATTCAGTTTCTCCGATGTCTTGGGCACCCGTTTATAAAAGGCCTTCACATCCATCCCGTCGTCTGTTCCCATGATATTATCGGCGGTGTACAGGGATGTGACATCCTGTTTTTCAATTTCATCCATTTTCTGCAGCGCTTTGGTCAGCTGTTTGATTTTCGTCAAAGTACCGGTATTATAGATACCGACGGGATTTTCAATGGCGATAATGATACCATCTTTAATGTCAAACCATTCTTCGGCCTGATCGCTATATTGAAAAGCCGGATGATCCTGGGGCATATATTTATCCAGGTCTGTTTCCATTCGCAGGTTACCGCGCATTTCGGTAATAAACAGAGCCGTAATCGCCAGAATGACAACCAGGGTCAGGATCGGGTATTTGGCCGTTTTTTCTAAGAGTTTTACCATGAGAATTCCTTTATTAGTTATTATTCACTAACTTTTGTTGATAAATTTTTTTACTCTACCAGAAGCTTTTCCAGCGATGCCAGCAACGCATCCACTTCTGTTTTCAAATCAAAATTGTAGTCCATGAGATGCCACTTGCTCACCAGGAACCGGAAACTGCCAATCACAACCAGCGATAACTGCTTGGCAGTCAAATCCGTGCGGATATCTCCGGCACTCTGTCCCCGCTCGATGACGGCGATCAGCTTGTTCTGGTTCATGGACATGAGGTTGCGGATCGGTTCCCGCAAGAGGCTGTCATTGGTAAATATTTCTTCCGCAAATACGATGGCGGTCAGAGATGGGTTGGCAATAAATCGTTCTGTATGACGGTGGATCATGGTTTTCAATAATTCAATCGTATTTCGGTCTGCGCTTCCGCTCTGGAAATTTTCTCCGGTTGTATCTTTTAGTACGGAGATGATGCCCAGAATAATGTCATTCTTATTTTCAAAATGGCGATAAATCGCCGGTTCGGAAATGCCAATGGCCCGGGAAATATTTTTTATGGTCAGGCCCTGAATCCCCTTTTGGGCGATCAGTTGGATCGACTCCTGTATGATTTGATTTTGTCGTGCGGTATATTCGCTCATCGCTGTTAATCTTTCAGTGTTTGTTAGTATTCACTAACCCATATTACAACGAAATCGATCCGTATGCAAACTTTTTTCATTCCACTCAAGATATGGGTACTCTCTATTACCTTTATCCCCGTTTTATCCTCGTCGCAATGCTCCGCGTTGTGACGCTTTATGTAATCAATTGCGCTAAATATGTAAAACTTGTTCTTTTCTCATTTTACCGATGAGCCAGAAGAACATTGGCTTGAAGAAGATGATATAAAGACCGGGAAAAATGATCGATCGGCCAAGTATGAACTGGGAGTGAAATCTAAGAATGTTCTCCTAAGAAACGGTTATGATGTCACCTTCCAGGATTTTAACAGGGGTCATTCCATGAGCAGTGAAATAGCGGCAAGGGTCGTAAAATGGTTACAGCAATAATCATCTGCCAACAACTTAGCGTACCGTCCACCAGCATTTAAAACCCTGGATTATCTACCGGTTTCTTTAGTATTCTTTTCGTCGGTTTTGGTTTTTCTGCTTCATTTTGCTTTTTCCTGAACCAATATACCAGGAAACCCAACCCGTTTTACAGAAGTGCAAAAAATTAAGGACTCGACTTTTCATTGAAACACCCGGATGCAATTATTGATTTTATCCTGAAGGAATGGTTGTTAATCGCGTCTGGCGTCGGCTTCGTCCTGACTTCGATCTATGCCAAGAATATCCCGATCTATTCTATTCAGGAATATGAAGTATTGTTCGTCCTGTTCACCCTTTTCGTTACCGTCAACGGACTCCAGCACAGCGGACTGATCGTAAAATTATCCCATAGGATTGAGCAAGGAAAAGCCATACCGATTAAATTGGTGGCCATGTCATTTTTTCTATCCATGGTAGTTACCAATGATGTGGCGTTACTCGCTATTGTTCCGTTAACCCTGGCGCTGAGGATAAATCATAAGGATATTCTGGTTATCCTTGAAGCCTTGGCAGCCAACGCCGGGTCGGCACTCACACCTTTCGGAAACCCGCAAAACCTATTTATCTACTGGTTCTACGGAATACAATCCACAAAATTTGTTGCAACGATTGCACCATTTTCAATAACCCTCCTATTGGTTTTAGCTGTTTCAGCATTATTCGTGAAAACAGATCATGAATTCCCGATTTCCTCGGAAGCCATTCGGATAAATAAACTCGCCTATAGTTATGGAGTTCTGCTTTTTTTAGTGATCTTAATCGTTCTGCATGTCCTTCCGATTCTGTCGGGGCTGGTCGTATTTGTCTTTGTATTCTTATTTGATCGAAAGACACTCCGTGTGGATTATGCACTATTATTCAGTTTCCTCTTTTTCTTTGGTGTTGCTGAAAACCTAAGAATTCTGCTGGTAGCTGAAATCCATAATTCCGGACATATCTTCTTGTTTTCCGCCTTGGTAAGTCAAATAATGAGCAATGTCCCGGCAACACTGTTGTTCGCGAAATTCACTCCCAACTGGGAAGCCTTACTTTGGGGAACAAATGTTGGCGGATTCGGTAGCCTTGTGGGTTCCTTTGCGAATCTGATCGCCTACAGATTATATATCACTCATGAACGCACCAGTAATCCGGCACTGTTCACCGTGAAATTTCTCATCATGGGTTATGCGGCATTTCTCCTGTCCGTGGGACTCTACTTCTTTTTATTTGGAACGTAAGCATCAATGCAATGACAATGCACTCCCATAACTTTCGGAGTGGTTTTCTCTATATCGAAATAAAAAAGGGTCCGTTACCGGACCCTTTCTCATGATTCCGTTTACAGAATTCAGACGTTATTTTTAATCCATTCCGTGGTAACGGATTTGGGACGGGTGATGGGCAATCCCAGCGCCCGGTTCAATACCATCTGCGACACCATGCCCATGGCGCGGCTGATGCTGAAGAGGACCGTGTAGAAGCTGAATTCCTTCAATCCGAAGTGATAAAGCAGGGAGCCGGAAGCAGCGTCCACATTGGGCCACGGATTCTTGGCCTTGCCCTGTTCTTTCAGGACCGGCGGGACAATGTCGAACAGATCCTTCACAATATCAAAGACAGCATCACCTTCAATATTGGCTTTGCCAAAGTCCATAAAGGCCGTGTATCGGGGATCGGGACACCGCAGAACCGCATGTCCGTAGCCGGGAATAACCCGTCCGCTGTTCAGACGATCCCATACAAATTGCCGCAGCTCATCCTGGGAAGGCACGCCTTTGAAATGATCCCGTATTTCCAGGACAAATTTCAGGCATTCCTGATTGGCCAGACCATGCAGCGGACCGGCCAGTCCGTTCAGCCCGGCCGATACGGCATAGTAGGGGTCGGACAACGCCGAGGCAACCGTCAGTCCGGAAAAAGCGCTCACGTTCCCGCCCTCATGATCACAGTGAAGCATGAGATAGAGCTGCATGAGCTTTTTCAGTTTGCCGTCGGGGTCCGGGAGTCCCAGCATATGAGCGAAATTCGCACCCCAATCCAGATTCGGATCAGCGGAAATCCGATCACCTTTTTCAAAGCGCAACCGATACACACCGGCGCCGATGGCCGGCAGTTTCGCCACCAGGCGAAGTCCGTCTTCCAGGATCGCTTTCCAGTAATCCTGTTTTTGCATACCTTCATCATATTTCCGCCGATAAACGCTTTCCTTTTCCATAACCAGGACGGCCGTATTGAACATGGCCATGGGATGGGAGTCGGCAGGCATCGCTTCCAGAACCGCCCACACATAATCGGGGACATCCCCGTATTGATTTAATCGGGACTGGAGATCTTCCAGAGCCGCCTGATCCGGCAACTCGCCGGTAAGCAGCAGGTAGAAGACTTCCTCGGGTAATATATCGGCAATTTCCAACAGTGGCTTGCCGCGGATAATCAGACCCTTATCCGGAGATACGGCGGACGTATCGCAGGTCAAGCCCTTGACACCCCGCATGCCTCCGTAGGCCTGTTTTACCGTTACCTGACTCAGGATGGAGTCCCCCTTGGATTCCAGTATCTGTTTCACCTCATAACGCCACTCAGGAATCTTGGTGGCCATGAGTTCCATTAGATTAGCCATTATGCTATTCTCCTTCCTTCGATTGACGATGGACAGCCAATTCCTGCGCTTCCAGCACAGTAATTGCGGTCATATTGACAATGTCCTCCACAGAACTGGAGGCATATTGTAACAGGTTAACCGGTTGCCGGATGCCCATGAGGATGGGTCCGATGGCGGTCGCATTCGCCAGTTTAGACAATAATTTGTACGCAATGTTACCGGAGGTCAGATCCGGGAAAATCAAAACATTGGCTTCTTCCTTTAGCGTCGAGAACGGGAAATGTTCCCTGAGCAGGTCCGAATCGACGGCGACGTCGGCGTGCAGCTCACCGTCCACCTGAAGTTCAGGCTCCTGTTCTTTTATCAACTGCACAGCTTCCTTCACCTTCTGTGAAAGGTGGTGTTTTACACTGCCGAAATTGCTGAAACTGAGCAGCGCCACCCGGGGAGTCAGTCCGAACTTTCGCGCTTCCCGGGCCGTGAGCAGGGCCGTTTCCGCCAACGTGGCTGCATCCGGTTCGATGTTAATGGTAACATCGGCCATGAATTTTACTTTATTCTTAAAGGCCAGAATAAAGGAGCCGGCCACCCGACGGATCCCCGGTTCCGTTTGCAGGATTTGCAGCGCCGGCCTTACCGTATCGGCATAATGCTGGGCAATGCCGGAGACCAGACCGTCGGCGTCGCCCATTTTCACCATCATGGAACCGTAATAATTGGCCCGGCGCATCAAATTGATTGCATGCCGGCGGGTCATCCCCTTCCGCTGGCGATCTTCGTAGATGGTGTGGATATATTCCTTATTGGGCGTCAGCCGGGCCGGATCCAGAATTTCCACACCGTCCAGGTTAACATTCAGCCGGTCGGCTTCATCCCGGATAAACGATTCATCCCCCAGCAGGACCGGCTGGGCAATACCGTCGGAAAATATTTGCTGGCTGGCACGAATAATCTTATCACATTCCCCTTCGGGAAACACAATTTTCTTCGGCGCCTGTCGTGCTTTATGAATAATACGCATCATAAGCGCCCGGCTGCGACCGAGACGGGATTCCAATTCTTCCTTATAGGCCTCAATATCGATGGTTTTCCGCGCTACGCCCGTATCCATGGCCGCTTTGGCCACCGCCGAGGCCACTCGCGGCAAAACCCGCTGATCCAGAGGTTTGGGAATAATATAATTCCGCCCGAACATGAGTGAGGACGTTTCATAAGCCTGGGTCACGCTGTCGGGAACATCCTGATGAGCCAGTTCCGAAAGTGCCCGGGTGGCGGCAATTTTCATTTCCGTGTTGATCGCCCGGGCATGAACATCCAACGCGCCGCGGAAGATAAACGGAAAGCCCAAAACATTATTGACCTGATTGGGTTTATCGGAACGTCCCGTGGCCATAATGATATCGGGGCGGGCTTCCATAGCGTCTTCATAATCGATTTCAGGATCCGGATTTGCCAGCGCAAAAACGATGGGGTTATCCGCCATGGATTTTACCATCTCTTGAGAAACCAATCCGCCCATGGAAAGGCCGATAAATACGTCCGCTCCCACCATGGCTTCCGCCAATGATCGGGCCTCAGTTTCCACCATAAATTCTTCCTTGTACTTATTGATCCCGTCCGTGCGTCCCTTATAAATCGGTCCCCGGCTGTCGCACATGATAAGATTTTCCGGCTTCAACCCAAAATTCTGATAATGCCGGGCGCAAGAAATGGCAGCGGCTCCGGCACCGCTGATGACCAGTTTAATATCCTCCATCTTTTTCCCGGCCAATTCGACGGCATTGAGCAGTGCGGCTGCAGAAATGATGGCCGTTCCGTGTTGGTCATCGTGGAATACGGGAATATCCATGGCCTCGATGAGTCGCCGTTCGATTTCAAAACATTCCGGCGCTTTGATATCCTCCAGATTAATACCACCGAACGTGGGCTCCATCAAACGTACCGCTGCAATAAATTCATCAACATTAGGGGTATCGAGTTCAATGTCAAATACATCAATATCAGCGAAGCGTTTGAATAATACGCCCTTCCCTTCCATCACCGGCTTCCCCGCCAGGGGGCCGATATTCCCCAACCCAAGGACAGCTGAGCCATTCGTTACCACGCCCACCAGATTTCCCCGAGCCGTATATAAATTGGCCGTATCCGGGTCCCGGGCAATTTCGCGACAGGGTTCGGCGACTCCGGGAGTATAGGCCAGGGACAGGTCGCGCTGCGTAGCGGTTGGCTTAGTATTTACTACTTCAATTTTTCCCGGACGTCCTTTTGTATGGTAATCCAGGGCTTGTTTTTTAGTTATCATGTACTTTCCTCAAATTTTAGCCGGTTTAGTCATAAAATATTTATCAAGCAGCCCGTCTCAGCCGGTTTCCGGAACAAAAACCGATCCCGAAGAATGTTCGATCAGCGGTTGGCAATAAACGTACCATGATTGATAATGCCCGGAAACCCGCTGTACACCCAGGTTCCCGACCAGTTGTTGCCAATGATTTGTCCCGTCAAACCAACATTATCGTCCACAACGCTGGGATTGAGTTCCAATTGAATATTCAGCCCGGTTTGCGTTCCCTGATACGTCCCGGTTCCGGTTTGCGGTCCTAAATTGGAGGGGTTTCCCACCGGATCGAATTTCCAGTTTCCCGTCAGGGTATCGCCGGGTTGCGGATTCAGTTCAATCCAGCCGGAAAGCACTTTAACGCCGGTAGAATCAAAGGCGGAATACGCCCACTGCGTGGCAGGAGCGTCGTTGCAGGCAGATAACAGGATGAAAATCAGGGCCAGGCCCCACGGTGATATCTTACTCATGGTTCGATGTAAACCTGAATTCCGATGGATCCCCCTTTTCAGGTCGTGTTGAATTGAATGAAACGGACCCGTAAATTTACAGAACTTTTTCCACAAACCGGATCAGGAATAATTCAGATAATTCAGATTCCCAAGTGTTGAAATAATGATGTGTTTAGGTGCTGACGTTGTTTCCTGACTAACGGGTACAAAGATTCCCGTGCCGATTTATGAATATCCAACAGGGATTTATGATTGTTGATTTGAAGAGAAGAAGGACATAATCTAAAAAATACCCCTGAATCCCTCTGTGAGATCTGTGGCAGATGATTCGAAGGTCTGTAAAGATTTTATATTGATAATTGTCTGCTATGGTTGATCGCTTGCATGATTTCGCACCCCTGGTATGCAAATCGTCAATCAGTATTCATCAATCTGCAATCAACAATCCTTCCCCCCACCCATTTATGAATATCGAGCAAGGATGATCGGAAGAATTTTATTCGTTTCCTGTTCCTTTTCAATTTTCTGGCCTTTGGACTGAGGCCTTCGACCAACACTTGCCTTAGACTT
>JAADFQ010000015.1 GCA_013152835.1 FCB group bacterium | reverse complement strand
TTCGATTTTCAGAGTGAGACTTTGCCCCGATTGGGAAAATACCAGCGCTTCGGATTTGGTCATGGAAGCCATCAATTTGATATCGGCTCCGGCAATGAACGATTTTTCTCCATCGCCTGTCAATATAATTACGCCGACTTCGGAATCACTGATGAATTGGTCAAACGCGTTTTGTAATTCATCAATTACTACCAAATTCATGGCATTCAGCGCTTCCGGTCGCCGGATGGTTATCGTTCCAATATGGTGTTGAGTTTCCAGTTGAATAAACTTCATCTTCCCCTCAATGATTGATTATTTCCAGAATACATGGCTGAACATGACCATGACCGTAAATATTTCCAAACGCCCCAGGAGCATACAAAAACTTAACAGCCATTTCCCAAAATCAGGTAATAGGGCGTAATTATCGGTGGGTCCGAAAGCTCCCAGGCCCGGGCCAATATTACCCAGGGCCGAGGCCGCTGCTCCGATTGCAGAGGTAATATCCACATTCATGGCAGCCAGGAGTAACGTCGCCACGGCAAAAATGGAGATATAAAACAGAAAGAACCCCAGTGTATTCCGAATAATATCCTCGCTGATATACCGGTTCCCGATACGAATGGGTATGATAGCCCGGGAATGCAGCATTCGCCGGGTTTCCATCGCCGTATATTTCATAATCAGCAGGATCCGGATCACTTTCATCCCGCCTCCCGTCGATCCGCCGCAGGCGCCGATAAACATGAGCGCTAACAGGATAAATTGAGCAGCGAAGGTCCAGAGTTCGTAATCAGCGGTCGCATATCCGGTTGTGGTAACAATAGACACGGTTTGGAATAGCGAATCGCGGAATTCCATATGCGACCAGCCGCCGGTCTGCGCGACTCGGGTCAATGTGATAATCAAGGTAACCCCCAGGACCAGTCCCAGATAATTTCTGAACTCATTATCCTTCCAAAGGGCCTTACGGTCACCGGTGAATAATTTAAAGTGAAGTGAAAAATTGACCCCGGCTAAGAACATAAAAATAATGATAATGTAATGAATGGCGGAATTATTATAGGCACCAATACTGGCATTCCGCGTACTGAACCCTCCGGTAGGCATGGTTGTGAATGAATGGCAAATCGCTTCAAACCAGCTCATCCCACTGATACCCAAAAGAATAATTTCCGCCAGGGTTATCCCCAGATAAACCATCCACAAATATTTTGCTGTTTCCCGAACACGAGGACGAATCTTATCGGCCACCGGTCCGGGAACCTCGGCCTTAAACAACTGGAACCCGTTGATTCCCAGTAAGGGGAGAATGGCAATATAAAAAACTACAATCCCCATTCCTCCGATCCACTGGATAAAAGAACGCCAGAACAGAATTCCGTGGGGCAGAGATTCAATTCCGTGAGGCAGATTGGGTAAGGTAGCCACGTTGCCGATTATCGTGGCTCCTGTAGTTGTGACTCCGGACATGGCCTCAAAAAATGCGTCGGTAACATTGGGGATTACTCCGGTGACATAAAATGGAATCGCACCGGCAGCAGCGACCAGGATCCAGGCAAACGTAACGATGGCAAAGCCATCCTTGTTGGTAATCCTGTTATTGCCCCGGGTGAATAACCAGACGATTCCTCCTCCGGTCATAACCATTCCGGCGGATAGGAAGAAGCCCTGAGCATCATATTCGCCATAGCCCAGGGCGATACAGGCAGGGACCAGCATTGTCAGCCCAAGCAGCGTGACCAGACCGGCCAGAATATTCAGGATGGGACGAGTATTCATCGATGCGTGAACAACTTTTTCAACTTTTTCATCGAGGAATGTTTGGTGAACACCAGTACCGTTATCTTCGTCGGAAAGCTGAAAGGTTCCCCGGGCAATGCTTAACTGTCCATGATGATTAATGACACCGACCAGACTGTCGCGAGGGAAATCAAGTTCGGACAAGGGTTTCTCCGTCACCGGGCTTCCCGGCTCAGGATTGAATTCCACAACTTCCACTCCAATTTCTTCCATGGAAAAGAGGGATGTCTCCGATTGATCGCTCCGAATGTCACGGATGATTGTATTCACCGTGGACATATTTTTACTTACGACGGCGGCCACACCGATTTCCTGAATGAACGGCTGATAATCGGTTGTGGCGATATGGACGACGGATTGTTTTACTCCTAGATGGTTGGCCAGAATTCCGGAAAGTAAATTGGTCTGTTCATCATTTGTCACGGCCAAATAGCTATCCACTTCCTGAATATTTTCGGACTTCAGGAATTCCACATCGATTCCATCGGCATTTACAACCATAGTATTTTCCAACAGCGTAGCTATTTGAGTCGCTTTTTCCCGGTTTTTTTCCACCAATCGAACAGACATCTCATTTTGGAGTTCTTCGGCAACCGAACGGCCGATTTTACTCCCCCCCAAAATCATAATTCGTCGATTCATTTCATGCTTAACGCCAACCACTTTCAATAATCCGTCCAGCTTATCCGTCCGGGTAATGAAATAGGCAATGTCACCATTCTCAAAAATGAAATCTCCCCACGGAACCGTCGCCTCGCCATTCCGGACGATTGCCACAACGCCGAATTTGATCTCAGGATTAATCTCGCAGACATCTTTGACGGCTTTCCCAATGATGAAATGACATTTCTCTTTCAACCGAATTCCGATCATTTGAAGTCGTCCGCCTTCAAAATCCGTCACCATAGTTGCATAGGGATGCCGTACAAGGCGCACAATTTCCTGACAGGCTTCCCGCTCCGGATGAATGACCCGATCAATACCAAAATGCTCCGGACGAATAATCGAATCGTGGGCCGTATATTGTTGATTCCGCAACCGGGCAATGATTCGCTTGGCGCCCAATTCGTGCGCCTGTTGCGAAGCAATCAAATTCACTTCGTCTACCCGCGTCAGCGCCAGCACATAATCAGCGTGCTCGACATCGGCCTTCTTCAAATTCTTCGGACTTGCACCATTCCCTTCCACGACAATGACATCCAGATTTTCTGAAGCACGTCGGCATTTGACGGGATCAATGTCGAGAATTGTGATATCAAAATTTTCCTGACTTAACGCTTTGGCGACGTAAAATCCAACCTCGCCTGCACCAATGATAACGATTTTCATAGGCTACCTGTATGGTTTATTCCGGGATTCGCTGAATGGAAGCCCCTAAAGTTCTGAATTTTTCTTCGATCCGTTCATATCCACGATCAATATGGTATATCCGGGATATCTCGGTCGTCCCTTGCGCAGCCAACCCGGCCAGAATTAATGAGGCACTGGCGCGAATATCCGTGGACATGACCGGCGCTCCGATCAACTGGTCTCGTCCCATCACCACGGCCACATTTTTTTCAAGTGTGATCCGGGCACCCAATCGGCTCAATTCCGGAATGTGGGAAAAACGGTCTTGGTATATCGTATCGGTAATAATCGAAGTTCCGTTAGCCAGGGCCATCAGGGCAACCCATTGCGCCTGTAAATCCGTGGGAAATCCGGGATATACGGCAGTAGTAATATTCACAGGATTGATGGGACTCGTACAATGAATTTTCATCGTATGCTGATCGGATTGAATCTCTGCTCCCGCTTCTTCCAGTTTTTCGACTACGACTTTTAAATGTTTCGGTTCTACCGCTTCGAGTTCTATAGATCCCAACATGGCACCGGCAATCAGAAATGTACCCGCCTCGATACGATCGGGAATAACCCGGATATCGGCAGCCTGCAAAGAGTCCACCCCGTGAATAGTAATTTCATCCGTTCCCAAACCACGTACCTGAGCGCCCATCATATTCAGGAATTCACCAAGTTGAACAATTTCCGGTTCCCTGGCGGCATTTTCAATCACGGTTGTACCCCGTGCTCTGACAGCGGCCATCATCAGGTTTCCGGTAGCCCCCACAGACGGAATTTCAAACCGGATTGTCGAACCGGTTAGATAATCGGCCTTGGCCTGGATATATCCACCTTCCAGGGAAATTTTTGCTCCCAGCTTTTCCAATCCTTTCAGATGAAAATCTACCGGTCTCGGCCCCCAGGCGCATCCTCCGGGAAGCGAAACTTTGGTTTCTCCAAAACGACTGAGCAGTGGTCCCAAAACATAAAATGAGGCACGCATTGTTTTTACAAGATCGTAGGGAGCTACAGGCGTATCCACCGGACGCGCATCAATCGTGAGTTCGTGGTTTTCGAAAGACGTTTTCGCTCCCACCATTTCCAGGAGACGAATCATCGTCCGCGTATCCCTTAAATCCGGGACATTCCGGACGACGGTAACTCCTTCTACTAAGAGCGCAGCCGCCATAATCGGTAAAACGGCATTTTTCGCCCCGCTGATCCTCACTGACCCGTGGAGCTCCGACCCGCCCTGGATGACAATTTTATCCATTTAATTCCTTACTACGGGACTGGTGAGTTCATCGATAACCCGTTGTCCGTTTTCACGATCAAGATAAGCGATATCCACCCGTGTTTTTCCGTGTAATACTGTTTTCGTCACATGCAAATGGTGATCAGCAACATTGGCTATCTGGGGTAAATGGGTGATGCAGAATACCTGTTTGGATCGGGAGAGCATTTTCAGGGCATTAGCCACTTTTACGGCCGTTGACCCGGAAATTCCGGTATCGATTTCATCAAAAATCATGGTATCCACCGGATCGGTTTTTTGGAAGACACTTTTTAGCCCCAGCATGATCCTTGAAATTTCACCACCGGAAGCAATATCTGCCAATGGTTTCAACGCTTCGCCTGGATTTGCGCTTAAATAAAATTCAACCCGGTCAAATCCTTTTTCCGAAACACTTACCATTGAATCCCTGAAAGACATAAACGAATGGGAATCAGGAACATTCCGGATGCGTACTTCCACTTTTGCCTGATTCATGGCCAAGCGTTCCAGGGCCGTCTCTAAATCATGGGCCAATATTTTTGCTGCTTGTTCCCGTTGATTATGCAGCTCAATCGCCATTGACGAGTAATCGGTTTCCAACCGGTTCAATTCCTGCTCAACGCGTGAAATTTCGGCGCCTAATCCGGTAATTGATCGTAAATCAAGATCGATTTTCTCCCAGGATTCGAGTACGGCTTCCAGCGAACCGCCATATTTTCGTTTCAGTCCTTCGATCGCCTGAAGCCTTTCTTCCGCGGTTTGAAGCCGTTCCGGATCATGGTCCAATTGATCGGCGAAGGATTTCAAATCGCTGGCGGCTTCCTGAATGGAAACGATCTGTGAATTCAAGCTCTCCACGATTGTTTGCAACCGATCATCGAATCCCGTGAACCGATCCAGTCGTTTAACCACCGTGTTCAATCCTTGAATTAAGGAATGCTCGGAATCACTGAGTTGATATTGTGATTCGGTCAGAGTCGTTAGTAACTCCCGGGCATGACTCAGCAAAGCAACTTCCCGGGATAATTTTTCATCTTCCCCGGGGACCGGGTTTACAGCGTTTAATTCCTGTAATTGAAACGTATATAGTTCTATTAATTCCTGCGCTCGGGCCTGTTCCTTCCGGAGCTTTTCTAAATCTTTACGAGCGGATTGGATTTGTGAAAAAAGTGCGGCCAACTGCGTCCTTTGATCGGATAGTCCGGCATAATGATCCAGATAGTCGATATGCGTTTCAGGATCCATGATTAATTGTTGTTCATGCTGACCGTGAAAATCCGCTTTCCGCTTCGTGGCTGTTTTATAGGTCGATTCTGATACGGGTTTATCGTCAATAAATGAGCGTAAACGTCCCTTTTGGGGAATTAGGCGTCGAAATATCTTTCGATTGATGGAAGATTCCACTATTGCCCGTTCCGCTGAACTGCGAACCATAATTTTACTGGGTTTTGCACCGAGACATACACCGATGGCCTGAATCAAAATGGATTTTCCGGACCCCGTTTCACCAGTAATAACCGTGAGCCCATCTTTTAACTCCAGATCGACCGATTCCAGGATGGCAAAGTCGCGTACAGTAATATGTTCAATCATGCAGGGATAAAAAATATCCCAACCCATAACCAAAAGCAATTCCAATCCAATCAGCGATGGAATCAAAAATGCTGGAATCTCTTCCCGGAATAAACTGTTGCCAGGTTTCATCCAGCAATGGGAAGAGGATGGGCACAAGGATAAGTAATTTCCATTTTTTCGATACACGCGATTCCTGGTAAAACCGCAGATACAACCAACCGAAAACAGTATATTCCGAAAAATGAATAACCTTGTCAAAGGTCAGCACTTCCAGTTTGGGCATGGATGTTGCGGGAATACTGGATCCAATTAAAATCAGGATACAATACCCCCAAAACAGAATGGAAGGACTACGAAGGGTTTTCCAATTCATGGAGCACCATTGGTATAAAAGATAATAAATCGCTGGCAATCATTCCCCGCATCCCTCGTTCCTCGGCAAAGCGATCCCCCGCCTGACCATGAATAAAGGCCGCCAGAGATGCGGCCTGGTCAGCCCGGAGTCCCTGCGACAGAAATGTGCCGCAGACACCGGCAAATACATCACCGCTGCCCGCCGTAGCCAACCCGGGATTTCCGGTA
Source organism: FCB group bacterium (assembly GCA_013152835.1). Classification (GTDB taxonomy): domain Bacteria; phylum Fidelibacterota; class Marinisomatia; order Marinisomatales; family J089; genus J089. The sequence continues at coordinate 5,454 of JAADFQ010000015.1, read as the reverse complement.
TTATTTACCACAACTTGATTTTCATGACAGATGCAGGTCGGAGCGTTTTTCAAGGCCAGAACACCAGGAAAATTTTCCATAAATGATCCCAACATTTCCTGAAATTGTGATCGGATATTTACCTTCGGGAAACACCCCAATTGAGCCCATTCTCCATAATGCGGTGTAATGATAAACCGAGCCTTCAGATCATGAAAATGAAGTGCTTTGGAGATCAACGGTTGGAATCCATCCGCATCGAGAACAAACGGTTTCTGTATTAAGGGCAATAATTCAGTTAGAAATGCCCTGGTTTCCGGGTGACGTCCAAGTCCGGGACCAACAATGACCGCATCACACCACTCCAGCCATTCGAGTACCCGATCCAATCCATCCGGAGTAAAACACCCCTTTCCCTGATCAGGAATGCCACAGGTCATGCCTTCCAGTATCAGTGATTCGTAAGTTGGTTCCAGAGATTCGGGAGCCAGGGTCACGGTTAATCCGGCGCCTGAACGCAATGCCCCGAAGGTGGCCAATGCGGCAGCCCCGGTCATTCCTTTCGAACCGGCAATAAGCAATACTTTCCCCTGATTGTGTTTATGGGTCTCCGGTTTCAGAAAGGGTAATGCATTTCGCGCGTCGGTTTTTTGGTAAAGCGAATATTTCCGGCCCGGCAATTGTTCGTAAATATCAGGAAAACCAATATCAACGGGAATGACTTCGCCACAGGCGGACTTCCCCGGCTCAAGGGTCATACCGGTCTTACAGTATCCCATCGTTATTGTTACGTCAGCATGAACCGAATCTGTGGACGTACACCCGGTGTCGGCATCAACTCCGGTAGGAATATCGACGGATAATATTTGATTACCAGCCTGATTAATCCAGCGTGTCCATTGTCGAATTGAGTCCCGCAGCTCACCGTGAAATCCAGTCCCTAAGATGGCGTCAATTATCCAATCATAGTGGGTATCCTGTGGTGGTGCCTGTTGAAAGTTGATAGGGATGGATTGTTTTACACATTCTGAATAGAAATGACGGGAATCGCCTTGAATCAAATCATCCCCGGCCAATGAAAAAATATAAACGGGAACACCGGCAGCTTTCAGCGTTACTGCGGCTGCAAAACCATCGCCACCGTTGTTTCCTTTTCCGCAAACGATCCCCACTGTTTCAGGTGTTTGTTCGGGATGCGAATGGGAAAGAACCCATTCTGCCACGGCGTTACCCGCATTACCCATTAAAGTAATCCCTGGAATTTGATGCTCAACAATAGCGATTCTGTCCAGCTCTTGGGATTGGTGGCGGGTAACCAGGGGTAACATAAGGTTATAAAAAGATAATGGCGGTTGCGATTGCGTGTTCTTCGGTATGAGAAATGGAAATAACGGACTTCAGATTCTGTGGTTGGCCGGGGATCGGGGAAACGTGGGGAGCGCCGGATTCGTCCACCAGAATTTCAATTCGGTTAAACGCCGGAACCTGAGGCATACCAGAACGGGACATCCAGGCTTTCCGAATCGCTTCTTTTCCCGCAAAACGGCCGGCATAATGAATGGCCGGTACGGCTTTTGAGTCGCAGTACGCGCGTTCCGTAGTAGAATACACACGCTTCTTAAATTGTAAACCATGTTCGGAATTAAGAATGTTCCGGATGCGCTGAACGGATACCAGATCCGTTCCGACGGACAGATTACTCACGATTCAACTCGGCAACAATCCCGACTACTTCATAAATATCATTCACATCCCAGTCCGCTCCGGAATGTACTGTGCCAAACGTGTCGCCATATCGGGCAAATATGGTGCGGATTCCTAACTGTTGCGCTCCGGCGACATCCCGCTCGGGCCAGTCACCAATCATCAGGGCTTCATCCGCGGTAATATTTAATCGTTCCAGGGCCATTTTAAACGGGATCGGAGATGGTTTTCTTACTTGTGTTTCATCAAAAGTAAGCACGACGTCGAACAGGTGATGGAGATTTAAATAATAGATACGCATCCAGGCTTCCCGACTGGGCGCATCGGAAACAACGGCCAGACGAATGCCGTTTTTTAGCAGGGTAAACAACGTTCGGTTCACATTGGGATATACCAGCAGGCTTGCTTCCCGGGCACGACGATAGGCAACAACACCGGCGGCCAAATATTTATTATCCACATGACCAATCGTTTGTTTCATAAAATCATTAAAGACTTCCTGATTTTCCCAACCGTGTTCCTGATATAATTCAAAGATAGACGTGTAGGCTTTTTCGGAATCAATTTCCATTCCGGCCTCGATCATTGCAAAAATTGCTGCCCGGACCGCATCCTGCTTCATTTTGATAAAATCAAGAAGCGTATTATCCAGATCAAATATAACCGCTTTTATCATGGGCCAACGAAGATCAGTCCTGATATTTTGCCGGATTTTTTATTTTGTCCATCTCATATTCCGCCATTTTCCGCCAATCGCGATCGCCGCGAGCCTGTTCGAGATCATTGAGAGCGGCCGTCTTATTTCCCTGTCCTCCACAATATTCGGCAACACCCAGTTCCAGCCATCCGCCACCGAAGCTTTTCTTTAAAGTAGTAGATTTCCGGGCGGCTTCCTTCGCCTTTTCGCAATCCTGTATATGGTTGTAAGAAACGGCCAGATGATACCAGGATTTATAATCACGATCCCTGAACGATACGGCCAGCTCCAGGTTGGAGATCGCTTTCATATAGTCCTCCTGCTCGACATAAATTTTTCCTAAGGCTGCATAGGCGGGAGCATAGGATGCGTCCACCTGGGTAGCTTGCTCGAGGATATGAATCGCTTTATCGTAATCCTTCTGATCCAGATAGATCGTTCCAATAGCAACATAGGCTTTACTGTAACCGGAGTTCACATCAATGGCTTTTTGGTACGCCTCGATAGCCGCCTCGAAGTTCCCATTATATTTTTGCGCCAATCCTAAAGCATACCAGCCTTTATAAAATTCCGGTTTAATATCCAGCGCTTTGGTGTAGGCATCAATGGCATCGGTATAATTGCGCATTTTCGCTTCGATGACTCCAATTTGATATTGCGCCTGGTAAAATTCCGGATCAATAGCCAATACTCGGCGGTAATTGTTCAGCGCAGATTCCAGATCTCCTCTGCGATAGGCATTATTTCCTGCATTGAACGTGTTTTTCGCTACATTGGCAATTGCCGCTTTGGCATTCTCATGGGCCGGATTTATTTCAATGGCCTTTTTAAAATAATCCACCGCTGAATCAAAGTCCTTCAGTTTAAATTTGGCCAGCCCCATACTATAGGCTGCTTCCGCAAACTCAGGAGCGGTCTCCAATACTTTCTGGTAAATGGTGAAAGCCTCATCATAGGCACCATTATTCATACTTCGGACACCGTCACTCATCCGGGAAATCACGTCCCGTAATAAATCGTATTGTTCCCGGTAATCCTTAGCCTCCGGTTCCATTTCGATGGCTTGCTTCAGATTGGTTTTCGCATTTTCCATATCCCCCATTCGGAATTGAACCAGGCCTAATTGAAAATAAGCTTTATGGTTGGAATCATCGGCCTCAATTGCCTTCTTGAATAGCGATTCGGCGGAGGCCCAGTCCTTCTGATTGAATTTTTCCATGCCCGCTTCCAGGAATGACTCTGATGACTGCGCCAGAAGGCCCGTTACTAAAAAGGCTGTTACCAGCCAAAATTTTCCCAATGTATGAATCATGAGTTTCCTCTTTTTTCCAAGTGCCGAAGACGGGACTCGAACCCGTACAGGGTCTCCCCTACTGCCCCCTCAAGACAGCGTGTCTACCAGTTCCACCACTTCGGCAAACAATTACTGCCCTTCTTGATTTTCCGTCCCTGCCGGTAACGATAAATCCGCTCCCGGTGTAATCAGTTGATTACCAGCTTCCTGTTTCAACAGGGATTCCGGTTGTTTTGCCGCATTGGAGCTAATCAGGCTGATTACTACGGCCAACGCCATGAAGGCCACTGCCAACCAGGTCGTCATTTTGCTTAATACGGTTGCGGCTCCCCGTCCACCGAACAGAGCGCTGGTAGCCGTACTCCCGAAGGTTCCTGATAAGCCCCCTCCGCTACTGGCCTGCATCAGGATAACAATCACCAAAAGCAGACTGACGAGGGTATGTACGAAAATTAGAAATCCTAACATTTAATTCCTTAAATATTTGTGTTCAACGATATGTGCAATGTCACTGAAGTCTTCCGCTTTCAGGCTGGCTCCACCGATCAGAAATCCATCTACGCCGGGTATTTCGATCAAGGCTTCCGCATTATCCGGTTTCACGGATCCTCCGTAAAGAATTCTCAGAGCATCGACATTGTCCGCACCAAAAATTGAACGGATGGTTTGCCGGATGATTGCATGTGCCTCCCCAGCCTGTCCTGGTGTCGCGGTTACGCCGGTACCAATGGCCCACACCGGTTCATAAGCGATGATAATTCCGGAAATATCGGGAACACCATTTAGTCCCTGATTCAATTGAGTCTGGATGACCTGCTCAGTTTTCCCTGAATTTCTTTCTTCCAGCGTTTCTCCGATGCAAAGAATTGGAGTTAGATCAGCGTTTAATATCGCTTTTACTTTCCGGTTGATCCATGAATCGGATTCGTTAAAGATGTGTCGTCTTTCCGAATGTCCGGCGATGACATATTGCACACCAATGTCAATTAACATCTCCAGCGAAATTTCACCGGTGTAAGCGCCTTTTGATTCCCAGTGACAATTCTGAGCGCCTAATCCATGGGTTGAACCCTGAAGGGCATTTTTCGCCCTTTCCAGGCCCGTAAAAGGCGGGCAGAATATAACCTGTGACCTCTCTATATCCAAAAGCATATTCCGGCATTTTCCGACGAAAACCTCCGATTCCGAAGGCGTGAAATTCATCTTCCAATTTCCGGCAATGATGGGGTGTATTCGCATTATGACTCCAATACGGTTAAAGCGGGTAATTGATTCCCGGATAGATTCCCGGATAATAGTTCCAAGGACGCTCCACCCCCAGTGGAAACGTGGGACATGGTATCCATCAGTCCGAATTGTCGCACGGCGGAGGCCGTATCTCCACCACCAATAACAGTGATGGCCCCTTTTACGCTGCATTCAGACAAAGTTTCAGCAATTTTCAGAGAACCGGTCTCAAATCCGGGCGTTTCGAAAACACCCACGGGTCCGTTCCAGACAATTGTCCTGGATTCACGAATTACCTGGGTGAATCTTTCCACACTCCTGGGACCGATATCTAATCCCATCATCGATTCCGGAATGGAACTCACGTTATAGGTTCCAATTTCCTCAGGTGATTCCAGACTTGTGGCTGCAATGACATCCGAAGGGAAAATCAGTTTTGCCCGTTGTGAACGATTCCTGGCAATAATCCGTTCCGCCATTTTTCGCATGGAGTCAACGACCAGACTTTTGCCCACCGAACGTCCCTGAGCCTTAAGGAAGGTAAACGCCATCC
>JAADFQ010000014.1 GCA_013152835.1 FCB group bacterium | reverse complement strand
CCTGGTTCTGGGTTGCCATTGCCTCACCCGTTATTCACCAGGTTTATGTCTGGTTTATCTGGCGACTGGAACTATACAATAGAATATTCACAAAACGTTACGGACTAAAGCGATCCTTTTCGGTTTATGCTGTTGGCTTTTCCTTACTTTTTGCCGGTCGGCTCATTACCATAAGCATCCTGGCTTTCAGCAATCGTAATACGCTGCCCGTTCCACCTATCTTAGCCAACACGCTGGCCGTGGTTATTTCCCTTCCGGTAGCCTATCTTTTTTATTCCGTTAAAAAATATTTTACCATGGAACGGGCCTATGGTATAGATCATTTTGACCGGGATTACAATGAACCTTTCGTGAAACGGGGCATCTTTAAGTATACATCAAACGGCATGTATATATTCGGCCTCACGATCCTCTACCTGCCCGGATTGTTACTCACTTCCCAGGCAGCCATTATTGCCGCCCTGTTCAATCATGTTTATATCTGGGTTCATTATTTTTGTACCGAACGCCCTGATATGCATGAGATTTATGGGAGTCCGGCTTCATAACAACCTCGGATTGACCGTAAATCTATTGATGAATTAATCCTCGTCTCAACGCTCTGCGTTGTGACGTTTCAAACCTTTGCTCAAACCTTTGGGGAAGTTTGGAACTTCCGCAAAGTTACCCACCCATTGCTGGTGAACATTGACGAATAATTCCGTTACACGGCAGAGCCGTGTAACGAGTGTAAAAGATATTTCGTCCCTACGGGACTTGATTGTTGTTTTGGCATTGGGCTATAGATATTCTGCCCCTACGGGGCATAGATACAAACTGGATTTCCGTCAGGGACGTCATGTCTATAGCAAAAATCTTCATATTCGATTCAGTCCCGTAGGGACGGAATGTTACCCTATAGGGTCGGCACAGATTTCATTAGTTTAGGATTAGGTTCGCAAGGCTTCAATCGCCCTTAGCACATCCCGACGACTGATTTGCCCCACCAGTCTTTCTTTTTCCACCACCGGGAATCTCCGAAACCTGGTGGAAATGAATTTCTCCGCTACGTCCATAAGACTGGAGTCCGCATCCACGGTAGTCACTTTAGTGGACATAAGGTCCCGGACTAATTTGCCCGGATCATTGTGGTAGGAGGCTTCCAGAATCACCGGCAGGCAATCCTTCTCGGAAAGGATTCCCACAATAACATTATCATCTTCCACTACCGGTGCACCGGAAATCTTGTTATGGAGTAATATCCGAATCGCTTCCAAGGCATTCTGTTCAGGTGCAAACGTGATACAATCCTTGGCCATATAATCTTTAACATTTAAGGGGCGACTCATTGGTTCTCCTTTGATGATTTCGATTCCGGGTTGGACTGATCGGAATCGGATGATTCACCCTTTTCTTTCCGGGTGGAGACAAAATCTTTTACCGTTTCTACGACCTTGGGAGCCAGATCAATCAGTTTGGTAACGGCACTTTCCTTTTCGCCAATGGTCAGTAATTTGGCGCCGTCAGGTCCTACGACAACAAAGGCAACCGGCTTAATAGACCATCCGCCGCCGATTCCCTGGCCTTCCGCAGGCGCGGATGGCGATTTTCCGGTGTCATTTCCCCCACCTCCACCGAAACCGAACATGACCTGGGACACGGGAATAACCGTATGCTCACCGGCCTGGACCGATTCACCAACTACCGTTCTGGAAACCATCAAATCCTGGAGTTCTTCAAGCGTGGTTTTGATTAAGTCTGAGATTTGCATAATGACCTCTTTTTAGCGTCTGAATTTAATCAAAGTCCTACCCCCATGCCAGAGGACGATTATCGGACGAAATTGAAGCCCGATTTTTCCTTCCAGTTTTGTATTGGGAAGATCACTGAACTGTGGTTCAACCTGTATTTGAAATCCGGATGAACTAAACCCATGTTTTAAAGCGGATAAAACACCAAAAACGATTCCCGTTGTCATGGGATTGGTAAACCCCATTTGTCCCGTGAGTGTCATGGATTGGAATCGAAGTGTTTTGCGAATCAACGCAATCCATTCCCCGGTCGAAATGCGTTTACGTATTCGTTTGAATGATTTTGATCTCTGCCGAGATGACCGCGCTTTTATTGGACGTTTAAAAGAAAACCAGGGATGATGATAAGGACCGACCTGAACAAGGAGACCTTCCTGTGACCTGATTTTTATTCCTGAACGGTTCCAGCCGACTTGAACGACGCCTTTCCATTGTCGACCGGATGGAAGATCGGTAAGGAACCCCCGGAATTGAATTTGGACGGTCCGGAATAGAACGATCAAAAGACCCGTGAAAAAAAGGAGCAGAACCCAGAAAATGATGGCAGCGTTCATCGCCATAACCACCGGCAATCCCTATTCAAACAGATAAGATTCCTGTTTCAATAAGGATTTAGCCAATTCCTGATCGCGGAGATTTTCCGGCATAATATTTGGGTCTACAGTAGGATTTTGCCGGACCACCCAGGATAATTCTTCGTGAAAACGATCCCGGTTTCCGGCTTTGGTATCCAGGAATTGCGCCTGCTGCACCACGGTGGCAAAACAGGAAGGATAGGCTTCCCGGGCCTGTTTGAAGTAGGCTTCCACGCGCTCCAGATCCACTCCCGGCAACCGGGAATAAAAGGTCCCGAACAACCGGTAAATACCGCCATTGTCATAGGTTGGGTTGGCGGTGAGAATACGGTGCAAGGCGGCTTCAATGAGTTCACGTTCATTCATCCGTTCCACAACCGGTTTTTGAATCAGACGGTGAATTCGATTTTTTGCCCACCAGTAAAGCAGGATGAGTCGGTCTTCTGGCAAATGCTCAATTCGAACGATTTGCGCCGTGATTGAATCTTCCGAAATTGCCCCGGATGTATCTGCTGAAACCGGGGGAAAAAGGAGACGTTCGGCTCGATCAATACCCGCTGATAAAAGACTATCCTGTTGCCGTGGATCCTGTTCCCAGTAATGCGCTACAAAAAAACTGGCGTGACTGAAATTGACCGTTAATTCAGTATCGTTGGGATATATCAGTAATGCCTTGCTCCAAAAAAGCAGCGCTCTCCGGGCGTTTTCTTCCTGATCCCGTTGCTCCCAATGGGACTCAGCTTGTTCTACCAGGAAATCAGCATTTTGATCTAAAGATTTTTGGAGGGAATTCGCCGGTCCGGAACAACCGGACAGCATCCAGAAAAATAATAGTACGAATACGATGGAAGTGGAAGAAAAGATGCGCGGTTGTTGGAGTCCAATATGCATTGTTAGTGTTAATTTAGCCGCGAAAGTTAGGATAGATCAGAAGATTTGAAAAAGACTATTGAAATTAAAGGCGCGGATTTACAAACCCTGTTTGGACCTCAGGATGCTCATCTCTCCATCCTGGAATCACATTTTTCCGCAAAAATTATCGTTCGTGGGAATGAAGTCATCCTGGACGGAGAAAGCGCTGAGCTGGAGCAAATCCGGGAAACGCTCCATGAAATGATGCAAACGCTCAGCCGTAAGGGACATCTCAGCCGGAAGGATGTGATCCATTTAGTCACCGTGATCCAGGCCGAAAACGGACATATCCCTGACCAGGTTTCACAGGTGATTCATTACGGACGAAAAGGCGCCATAATGCCCCGAACTCCGGGACAGGAGATTTACGTGAATTCCGTTCGGGAAAACGATATCGTTTTTTCCGTGGGACCGGCAGGAACCGGCAAAACCTTTATTGCCGTGGCCTTCGCTGTAGCTGCCCTGGAGAACCACGAAGTGGATCGGATTATTCTATGTCGACCGGCGGTAGAGGCCGGGGAAAATCTGGGGTTTCTTCCCGGCGATCTTAAAGAAAAAGTGGATCCGTATTTAGCGCCGCTCTATGACGCTTTAGGTGAAATGATTCCCCGGGAACGACTGCGACCCTTGCTCGAAAAACACATTATTGAAATCATTCCCCTGGCCTATATGCGGGGACGAACCCTGAATCGGGCTTTTATGATCCTGGATGAAGCCCAGAATTCCACCTCCATGCAAATGAAAATGTTCTTAACGCGGTTGGGAGTGAATTCACGAGCAATTATAACCGGCGATATCACTCAGATTGATCTTCCCAAATCATCAAAATCGGGATTGGTGGAGGTTATTGACCTATTGGATGAAATTGACGGAATAGGATTTATTCATCTGAATGAGAAAGACGTAGTCCGTCATGACCTGGTGCGAAAAATTATCCACGCCTATGAAAAAATAACTGCGGCGGCCGAAAATAAATAATGCGAATGAATAGCCCCCGAGGAACGGTACGTAGTCAATACCAGTATTGTGCATTCATCCCTTGTTGCCTTGATTATTGGCTTTTCCAAACGGGTAACCCGTCACGAATCAACATCTTCCACCTAAAACGTTTGACACCGCCTAAGAGCACACGGTAAATTCGCCTCGCTTTTTTCTAACCATCCCAGACCATTCATTCATGAACAATAAACTTTCACCCCGCTACATCATAATCGGAATCATTCTTACCTGGGCTATCTATTCGCTCTGGCCAACGGTTGCGTATCAATCGCTTTCGGAACAGGAAAAAGAGGCACGCCGGGAAGCCGGAACGCTAAAAAACCTGGAAAACAAGGTTATCCGTCAGGGACTGGACCTGAAGGGCGGCATGTATATTGTGCTGGAAGTGGATTTACCCAATTTGCTCACCAATCTCGCCGCTAACCGCGATGCCAAGTTTGACCGTGCCATGCGGGATGCCAAACAACGGTTGAAAGCCAATCAGGGTGATTTCTTTACCCTTTTTACGGAAGCGGTAAATAAGCATGATTTACGCTTACCCCGCTACTACCACGAATATGGCGCCAGCAAGGAAGATATTCTTGATAATCTCAGGAAAGAATCGGATGACGCCATTAATCGGGTTTTGGAGATTCTCCAAAACCGCGTTGACCAGTTCGGCGTATCCGAACCAACCATTCAAAAACAGGGGAATTCACGGGTCATTGTTGAATTAGCCGGCATCAAGGATCCGGAACGTGCCCGGGGTCTTTTGCAAAGCACGGCTCTTTTAGAATTCTATATCGTAAAAGACCCGGAGTTGACCAAAGATTTGCTGGTGCGGATTGACAAGATTGTCAAAGGGACGGAAGACCTGGAATCGCTGACTGAGGTGGATACAACTACCAGGGTAGAAACTGAAGCAAATACGGAAGTCAGTGAGGACAAAACAATTTCCGTCAGCGAACTTTTCGGTGAAACGGATGAAACGACCGCCGATTCAGCCACCGACACATCGGTGGTGGTTGATCAACGTCTATTTGAAGATCGTCCGTTCTCCGCTCTGTTAAGGAATCTGGGACGAACGATCGGGGTACCGGAAAAAAATGTTTATGCAGTAAAAAAGATCCTGGCGCTTCCGGAAGTTCAGACCCGATTACAGGCCGATAACGGCCAGTTCCTGTTTGGCAAGAAGGCCAATGTCTATTCCACTCCGGAAGGTGGCGAAGAACGAATTATCCCGCTTTATTATTTGGAAAGAAACCCTGAACTCAGCGGTGGTGTCATTGAAGAGGCCCGGGCTCAATTGGGTTCCTCGGCCAGCAGTAATTCAGGACAGCCAATCGTACTCCTCAGTATGAATTCGGAAGGGGCTCGTCAATGGGCCCGGGTTACGGGAGCCAATGTGGGACGGGAAGTGGCGATTGTTCTGGATAAAAAGGTCCGTATGGCGCCAAATATTCGGGAAAAAATCTCCGGCGGAGGCACACAGATAGAAGGATTTGCTAATATCCAAGAGGCCAAAGATATTGCCATCGTGCTGCGGGCCGGTGCGTTACCCGCTCCGGTGAAAATTATTGAAGAACGGATCGTGGGTCCCTCCCTGGGAGCCGATTCGATCCGGGAAGGTACGGTATCGGTGATCGTCGGGCTGGCCCTGGTCATTCTGTTTGTCCTGGTCTATTATAAATGGTCCGGAGTCATTGCCGATTTTGCCCTGTTGTGGAATCTGATTCTGGTACTGTCCATCCTGGCTTCCCTGAAAGCCACCCTGACCCTGCCGGGCATTGCCGGATTAATCCTGACCGTGGGTATGTCCATCGATGCGAATGTGATTATTTTTGAACGAATCCGTGAGGAATTGCGCAAGGGGAAAACACCCCGGGCGGCGGTGGACGCAGGATACAGCAATGCACTTTCCACGATTATCGATGCGAACGTTACAACACTGATTGCAGCTCTGGTTCTGTATCAGTTCGGAACGGGTCCGGTTCGCGGATTTTCTACGGTGTTATTCTGGGGTATCGTCATCAGTATGTTTACTGCTATTTTCGTGACCCGAACTATTTTTAACACCTTTATTAACCGTAAAGGCGTACAAAGGTTGAGCATATGAGACTTCTTAAAGAAACCAATATCGATTTTATGGCCCAGAAACGGGCTGCGTTTTCCCTGTCCGGAGTCCTCATCCTGGCCGGGTTACTGTCCCTGGTCATGAACGGTGGCCCCAAGCTCAGTATTGATTTTAAGGGCGGAACTCTGGTAGCCGTACAATTCGATGCTCCCATAGAAGTTGCCCCCATCCGCGAGGCGCTAACGGCAACCGATGTGAACGGACAAATATTTGATTTCAGTAATGCGGAGATCAAACATTTTGGCACGCCTTCCACAATCAGTATCCGGATTGCGGCGCTGGATGACGAACCGGACGATCTGGCTCATTTTGTCGTCCAACATTTGTACAACTCTTTCCCGGATAAAGTCCCGGATGAAGTAAACAGCTTCCTGCTGACAACTGAAAAAGTGGGACCAAAAATCGGTGCGGAATTGAGCGGTAAAGCAATCATGGCCATTGTCTCCGCCCTGTTCCTGATTCTGGTCTACATTTCTATTCGGTTCGAATTCAAATTTGCGGTTGGAGCCATTGTGGCCCTGATACATGACGTAACCATAACCCTGGGTTTGTTTTCAATCCTGGACTACGAAATATCTCTTTCCATCATCGCCGCCTTTTTGACAATCGTAGGATATTCACTCAACGACACGATTGTGATCTTCGACCGGATTCGGGAAAATCTGAAAGCACGGAAACGTGAATCCTATTCGGTAGTAATCAACCACAGTATTAATCAATCCTTAAGCCGGACAATTATTACTTCTCTCACTACGTTTTTTGTGGTGCTTGTTCTGTGGGTATCCGGCGGTGAGGTGATCCACAATTTTGCTTTTGCCATGATTGTTGGTGTGGTTGTGGGAACCTATTCCAGTATTTACATTGCCAGTACGATCGTGGAATGGATGCACCTGCGCGAGAAAACCTGATCAAAAATATTTTTTACCGCAACAGATTTCACAGAGCCTCCCGATCATGGGGAGGCTCCTTTTTTCATGCGCGTTAAACTTGCGATATACTATGGCGTACTCAGTGTAATCTGGGGTACGACGTGGCTGGCGATTAAGGTCAGTCTGAATGAAGGTATGCCGCCTATTTTTGGCGCTGGCGTTCGATTCCTGATTGCCGGTATCGTTCTCTGGGGATTGTTCTGGTACCGTAAAGAATCCCTTCCCCGCTCCCCGGTGGCTATTCGACTCTATCTCTTGTACGGTATTATCAATTTCGGGTTCAGCTATGCCCTGACTTACTGGGCCACTCAGTATGTCTATTCCAACCTTTCCTCCCTGGTCTGGGCCGGATATCCGGTCACTGTTTCTCTGCTGGCTCACTGGACCCTGAAATCGGAACGGCTTAACTGGCAAAAACTTACCAGTATTTTCCTGGGATTTACGGGCGTGGTTCTGATTATCGCCCAAAGCGGTGACTTGGGGGGCCATCATGTAACCCAGGGGCTGACGATGTTGGTAATTTCCGTAGTCATCGCCTCTTTTCCGGCTGTATATCTGAAAAAACATCATTCGGAAGTAAATACATTACAACTCAATTCCGTCGCTCAAACCATTGCCGGTATCGTTCTGGTCAGTATCAGTCTGGTTGCAGAAAGGGGAATGTCCGTCCCGTTAACTCCCCTGAATCTGTTGGCAACCGGTTATCTGGCCATATTCGGTTCGGTAATCACCTGGCTGATTTACTTCTGGCTCTTTTCCCACCTTTCCATGGTACGAATCGCTTATGTAGCCCTGTTCCCACCGGTGATCGCCACCGCTCTTGGCTGGATACTATTGGGAGAACAATTGACACCACTCATGTTGCTCGGCGGCGTTTTGGTGGTCCTGGGAGGTGCCTGGGTCAATCGAACCAAATAGACTCTTAGGAAATTGTTCTGATTGCCCCTATATTTTTTTACTATTTGACGAAAGGTAACGTTGATCAAATACACAACACACCCAACACCGATAGGATCGCTGGTCCTTGCTGAATCCGGGCAAGGATTATGCCGGGTTTTGTTTCCCGACGAAGATCATGCCGAATCTATCCTTTCACGGGTATTCCCGAATGAGGCTATTATCGAAGATACCCGCGCCTGTTCCTCCCCACGTCAGCAACTGGATGAATATTTTGCTGGAAAACGAACTCAATTCACATTATCGATTGACCTTCAAACCACTCCCTTTTTCAAGCGCGCCCTTCTTGCAGTTGCGGAAATTCCTTACGGCAAAACGGCGACCTATGGTGACATTGCAATAAAAATCGGGAATCCCCGCGCCGTCCGGGCCGTGGGAGCCGCCAATGCGAGGAATCCCATTCCAATCATAATTCCCTGCCATCGTGTTTTAGGAAAAAATGGAAAACTCACGGGATATGGTGGTGGACTTCACCGAAAATTATTTCTCCTTGAACTGGAACAGAGCTAGGATCAGGATCCATTTATGAACCGATTTACCTCACATATTCGACGAACGTTTATCGCCGGTTTGTTGACCATTGCCCCGCTGGCGCTTACTGTTTACATCCTGAAGATCGTTTTTGCCATTTTGGATAAACCTACAGCCACCCTCCTCCGGCGACTGGGAATCGAAATTCCCGGGCTGGGTATTCTGATCACCGTGGTTTTCGTTTATCTGTTAGGTATGTTTGTAGCCAATGTACTGGGCAAAAAATTCTTTGAATGGGGAGAACGATTGTTAACCGCCATACCGATCGTAAACCCCATCTATAAAACCATAAAACAGATCACTCAAGCCTTTTCCGGAACTGCCAGCAGGAATTTCCGCGCGGTGGTCTATATTCAATATCCCCGGAAGGAAACCTGGACCCTGGCCTTCGTTACCGGAGAAAGCGTGAATAATGAAAATCAGGAGTTTTTCCATTTATTTGTTCCTACAACACCGAATCCAACATCGGGGTTCTTTATCATGATTCCCAAACAGGATACGATTCCTGCCCGAATGGATGTGGAAGAAGGACTCAAAGCCATTATCAGCGGTGGAATGCTGGCCCCCAAACGGCATGAGGTTCATTCCTGAGCGGAGCGCGATTCGATGGCAATTGAATACGTAGACGGTGTTCGATTATACCGCACGCTTACGGCAGGAATCCGAAAAGTTGTTTCCCGGGAAGAATATCTAAACAAAATTAATGTTTTTCCCGTTCCGGACAGTGACACCGGCACCAATATGGCCTATACGTTAACCACGATCGAGGAAAGCATCCATTCCCAGGTTCATTCCAATATTCAGGATATGATGGCGGTAGTTGCGGATGCAGCGCTGGATGGCGCCCGGGGAAATTCAGGGGCTATTCTGGCACAATTTCTAGTGGGTTTTTCCGAAGGTATTCGGGGAAAAATGCATCTTAACGTGAAGCAATTCTCAGAAGCGGTCCAAACGG
>JAADFQ010000013.1 GCA_013152835.1 FCB group bacterium | reverse complement strand
CCGGTGACGTAAAATTCGCCCATGTGACTGACATCAAAAAGTCCTCCGTAATTGCGGACGGCCAAATGCTCCTGAATGATCCCGGAATACTGGATCGGCATGGCATATCCGGCAAAAGGAACCAGTTTGGCTCCCAGAGCGACATGACGATTATAAAGCGAAGTGTGTTTCACCTCATTGCTCATCGGAATCGAAATACGCCTTCAGTTTGGACAAACCTTCTTCGATATCGCTGACAGAAATGCCGGAATAGGCCAACCGGATAAAGGCTTCGGTTTCGCCCGGCAACGCCCGTCCGAAGTGATTTCTGGTGCAGAAGGATACACCCGTATGCTCCAACGCAAGGTCCTTCAGCCGGTCCACATCGGTCAACCCTTTCCGGCGCATAATTTTGGTTACGTTGGGAAACAGGTAAAACGTGCTATTGGGAAGAGCCACATTTATTCCCTCGATGGCGTTTAATCCGTTGACGGCTGCATCCCGGCGGCGTTTTAATTCCGCCAGAATATTCTCCGGACCTGACGGGTCACCCGTTAAGCCTTCAACCATGGCCCACTGGATGAAATGATTGGAACAGGACTCAATATTGGTATTCAGTTTGGAAATGACCTGGATAATTTCTTCCGGTCCGATGGCGGCGCCCAAACGCCAACCGGTCATCGCGAATTTTTTGGAGAACGTGTACAGGATCACGGTCCGTTCCTGCATCCCAGGCAAGGCCACAATAGACCGGGATTTACCACCGTAACGAATTTCATAGTAGGCTTCATCCGAAAGCACCCACAAGTCATGCTGGACGGCCAGTTGTGCCAGAGCGGCCATTTCCGCAGCGGATGATTCGGCGCTGATCGGATTCTGATAATTATTGTAAATCAATACACGGGTTTTATCGGTGATCGACGCTTCCAGCCGCTCGAGATTGATCGCAAATCCATCCTCGGTTTCATCATAATCATAGGGAACTGCCACACCGCCCTGGAACTCAATCTGGGATTCATAAATCGGGTAGCCCGGATTGGGATACAACACTTCATCACCGGGATTCATGACAGAGGAGATAAATTTACCGATCACCGGTTTTCCGCCGGGTTGAATGGCAACATTTTCCGCCCCGTACCGGACGCCTCGACGTTTCCCCGTATCTTCGGCCAAAATTTCCCGCAGCGGAGTAATACCGATCCCCGGACAGTAGCCGGTATGGCCGTCCCGGATAGCTTTTTCCGCTGCCGCAATAATATTCTCCGGCGTGGGCAGATTGATATCCCCCAGATGAAAAGGATACACTTTATGTCCCTGTGCGGCCCAGGCAGCCGCCTGAGCGGATACGGCAAACGCAGTTTCCGTTCCCAATCTTGATAAACGTTCAGCTAATTTCATTTTTTCCCTCTCACATTAAGGCCAAAGCCTTCCTGATAATTTCTTCCAGACTGCCGGATAAGTCCCCGGCCTTTTCCAGCCGTTTGGTAACCCGATGGGCCTGGGATCGGGTATATCCCAGGGATTGCAACGCGGCAATTGTGTCTCCGATGAGCGTTTCATGTTCCGGTGTTGTGAAGACCGAATCAAAAGAATCGTCCTCATCGGCAACGAATTTCTCTTTTAACTCCACAATAATCCGTTTGGCTGTTTTGGGGCCGATTCCCGGAAGCACCGTCAACGACTTTACATCCCCGGAAATAATTCGATTTTTGAATTCTTCGACCCCTGTCCCGGACAGAATTCCGATGGCCGATCGGGGACCAATACCGCTAATGCCCGTGAGCATCAGGAATAACTCCCGCTGGGCGTTGGAATGAAACCCGTACAGAGCCAGAATATCCTCACGAACGTGGAGAAAAGTTAACAGTTCCACCGGCTGTCCCAAATCGGGCAACCGTTCATACGTATTTACGGTGATGAACACGTTCAGCCGCAAGCCATGCAGATCAATGATGGCATGGGCCGGTGTTTTATCAATGAGTTTTCCGGAGATGGAATCAATCATATTACCAGTCCGGTTGATTTAGATAACACAGCCCGAGCGCCAGCGCGTCGGAGGCATCCAGCGGCGTCGGTGGATCGGGAAGGTTAAGAATAGTTTGTACCATGTATTGGACTTGTTCCTTGGTTGCGGCTCCATTCCCGGTAATGGAACTCTTCACCTTGCGCGGTGAATATTCCTTACAGGCGATTCCAAAACTGGCGCCGGCCAGCAACAAAGCTCCCCGGGCCTGTCCCAGACTCAAAGCGGATTTGAAATTTTTCTGAAAAAATGTGCCTTCGATCGATAATATATCCGGCTGATATTCCTGTAACAGTGTCGTCATTTCATCATATAGATGCTTGAGTCGTTCGGCCAGTTCCAGCGTCGCCGGAGGCCGGATCGTTCCATAACAGATAGATCGCAGATCTCCGCTATCCTTCTCCACGACACCAAATCCGGTGGTATTTAATCCCGGGTCCACACCAATAACTTTCATAAAACCTGTTTTCCAGCCGAATTCAACAATTCAGGTGATTATTCCCGGGTAGCATCGGCCAGGGTTTCTTCATCCATGTCAAAGTTGGAATACACTTTGGTTATATCATCATTTTCTTCCAGCGCCTCCATCAGTTTCAACACACGCTCCGCTTCCTTTCCTTCGACTTTTTGAAGATTCTTGGGAACCATTTCCACTTCTGCCGACTGAATCGAAATATTTTGCGCTTCCAGGGCATCCCGTACTTCCATCAACTGGGTTGGTTGGGTCGTGATGATATATTCTCCATCCTCCGATTCAAAATCCTCAGCGCCGCATTCCAGCGCCAGCTCGAACAGAGTGTCTTCATCGCCTGCCTTTCCATCGATGATGATCTGGCCTTTTTTATCGAACATCCAGGCCACGCTTCCATTCTCTCCCAAATTCCCGCCATAATGGGACATTAGATGACGCAATTCCGCAACCGTACGACGATGGTTATCGGTGGTCACTTCCATAAAAATCGCCACACCGCCGGGACCATAGCCTTCAAAGGTAGCTTCTTCATAACTGACACCGGGTAATTCTCCGGTTCCTTTCATGATCGCCCGTTTTATATTGTCCTGAGGCATATTGTTGGCTTTGGCCTTAACAATCGCCTGTCTAAGACGGGGATTGGCCGTTTCGTCGCCGCCCCCTAACCGAGCCGCTATCGTGATTTCCTTGATTATGGTTGTGAATATTTTTCCACGTTTGGCATCCAAAGCGCCTTTTTTACGCTTAATGGTGGACCATTTACTGTGACCGGACATATGTACCTCAAAAATTCAGAACGAAAATTTACTGAATTCCCCGTGTGAACCCAACCGCTTTAGTCCGGACTAACGATATTAAACCGGAGAAGGGAGACGGTGCCAAAATTCAAAAGCAAATCCTGCAGGATCTCCCGATCCTGCGGAGACCATATACGCACCATTTATCCGTAATCAGGAATTAAATTTCCGCTTCTGCTTTCTGTATCAACTCAAGATCGGGAGACCTTGAGCGATCCCGATGAGTTATATTACGAGTGAACCCGGGCCGGCTCATCCCAACCATAATTGCCGGTCCAGGCTCCGGTACTGGATCGCCTCCGCGATATGGTCGGACGTGATGTTTTCTTTCCCGGAAAGGTCCGCTATCGTACGGGAAACCTTAAGAATCCGATCATACGCTCGAGCCGATAAGCCCAACCGTTCCATGGCCGTTTTGAGCAATTCGGCAGCGGTTGAATCCAGGGCACAATATGTCCGTAAATGATTGGCTTCCATCTGGGAATTCGCAAAGCAGTTTGGTTCCTTTTTAAAGCGCTGCTGCTGACGACGGCGCGTTTCCTGGACCCGTTCGCGAATTACAGCGGAAGGTTCGCCAGGTGATTTTTCCGACAATAATGTGAAAGGAACCGCCGGTACTTCGATATGAATATCAATCCGGTCCAAAAGTGGACCAGAAATTCGGCTCATATATTTTTGGATCATCTGTGAAGTACAGGTACAGTCGTTCCGCGGATCCGTAGCATACCCGCAGGGACAGGGATTCATGGCCGCCACCAACATAAATCGCGCTGGATACGTTAAGGATACCGCCGCCCTCGAAATGGTGACTTTCCCATCTTCCAGCGGTTGGCGCATCACTTCCAGAACATTTTTTTTGAACTCCGGCAATTCATCCAGAAAAAGCACCCCGTGATGTGCCAGGGATACTTCCCCCGGCTTGGGAACCGTTCCGCCACCAATAAGGCCCGCATCGCTGATGGTGTGATGTGGCGACCGAAAAGGCCGGGTTGCAATCAGACCTTGTCCTTCCGGTAAAATACCTGCCACGGAATGGATTTTGGTTGTCTCCAGGGCTTCGTCCAGAACCATATCCGGGAGAATCGTAGGAAGGCGTTTAGCCAGCATCGTTTTCCCGCTTCCCGGAGGACCGATCATAATGACATTGTGGCTACCGGCAGCAGCAACTTCCAGCGCCCGTTTTACCTGCTCCTGTCCTTTCACATCGGAGAAATCCAGTATATACCGTTGATTCTGATTAAAGAGCCGTTTCCGGTCAACCTGAACCCGAATGATGGGACTCCGACCGTTGAGAATGTCCACCACTTCCCTCAGTGTCTTGACTCCGGCAACTTTCACATCGCCTACGACGGCGGCCTCAGTGGCATTTTCTTCCGGAACAATAAGTCCGGCGATTCCTTCCCGCCTGGCGCAGATAGCGATCGGCAAAGCGCCTTTGATGGGACGGATGGATCCATCCAGCGCTAATTCACCCAGCAATAAAAGACGATCGAGGTAATCCTGTTTAATAAAACCGCGGGCCGCCAGGATACCAACGGCAATCGGCAGATCAAACGCCGAACCTTCTTTCCGGATATCTGCCGGTGCCAGATTGACCGTAATACGTTGCCGGGGAAGGTCGTATCCGGAATTTTTAATCGCTGCCCGGACCCTTTCCTTACTTTCGCGGACCGCACCTTCCGGTAATCCCACCGTGATAAATTTCGGCAACTTAGCACGAGACAAGTTTGCCTCCACTTCTACAATATAGGCGTCGATTCCAAGAATCGCGCTGCTTAATACACGAGCCAGCATATAGTCATCCCCTTTGGGGTTTTGTTAAAAAGAAGAGTTACAATTATTAACCGGTTAAAACGTCCTTCTGCTTAGGAATAACAAGTATTTCGTTCGGTGGTCCCCACCCGGAGGTCATCTGCTCCGGTCCTGAATAAATCGAGGTTTAATCGGAGTCTTCTCCAACCTCTATTTTATCGAAATCCAAATGTTGATATTTTTCCCAAATCGTATTGCCTTCCGCCTGTTGAAAACGATAGGCAAATTTTAAAGCTTCGTCAAATGATTGTCCCACATTCATATCATGTGAATAAAATTCATCAATCCATTGGACAAATTCGGACAATTCCGCCGTGTTCAATTGATCAAAAATGGCAAAAACAAGTTCGGCTTTCTCATCATAATACCAGGTCGTGATTTCATTGTAACCATATTCGGATTTCAGTGAAGTATAGGTATCATAAACCTGTGTCAGATAGGAAAAAAGAAAAACCTCTTTTTGGTCGGGTTTGAGCGTTTTCCAATAGGCGACAATCGGCGTCAGGGAGGGTGTTTCCGGTTGGGCCCAGACACATTGAACCAAAATGAGAGCTATCCAAAACCGTTTCATTTTATCCTCAACTTTCCTGTTCGGGATTCGGTGGATCAACCCAATCGCCATGTTCCCGAATCAAATCAATTAATCGGTCCACCGCTTGATCGGCGGGAATATCACGGTGAATCACATTCTGCCCTTTATACAGGGCGATTTTCCCCGGACCTGTGCCTACATAGCCATAATCGGCATCGGCCATTTCTCCCGG
Organism: FCB group bacterium; assembly: GCA_013152835.1. GTDB lineage: Bacteria > Fidelibacterota > Marinisomatia > Marinisomatales > J089 > J089. The sequence continues at coordinate 3,972 of JAADFQ010000013.1, read as the reverse complement.
CCCGTTGACAACACAACCCATAATGCCAATTTTAACTCCTTTTAGGTGTGCAGTGCGAGAACGAATCAACGCAGTTGTTTTTTGTAAATCAAACAAGGTCCGTCCGCAACTGGGACAGGAAATATATTCCGTTTTTGAAATCCGGGCGCGCACGGCCTGCAAAATTCCAAAGGCCGCTTCCACCGATCGCTTCCCATCAGGAACATCCAGCCAGATTCCATCCACCGCTTTTTCCAGGAAAAGACTCCCCACCTGGATGGAGGCTTCCAACAACCACGTGGACCCGGATCGGTTCGATTGATAATGCAAAAGTATCGGTTGCCGGTTTCCGGTGGAACGAATCCCGGCAATGATTTCCCGCCAGGAATTGAACGATTCAACTTCAGGATAGTCCAGAATCCAGATCAAATTTTCCGACTTCAGAATTTCCGGATCCAAACCCCGTTTCCATTCCGCAATACCGAACCTGCAGGCGATAACCGGTTCCGATAAGTGTCCCAATATTTCCTTACACGAGTAAACCGGAATACCGTTTTTCGCCTTGAGTTTTTCGCCTAGAATGTTCAACCCGGCAGGTAAAGAACGGGGAAGATTATTCCCGGTAATAAACGCAAAATCAGCGGATTGATCGGTCCCTCTCCATTGATCCTGATCGGGAAGATATTCATAACCCAAGGGTTTATAATCCGGAGTGTATTTCCCCGCATCTACTGAAAGCGTACCAACTACAACCGGAACCTGCCCCCCGCCTATGGAAAGAACAGGATCACTGGCTGACCCTGAGAATACCCGGGTTGGGACAGCAGTTTGTTGATCGGGTTCAGGTAGCGGACGACCGGCCAGTGTCACCAGTTCCCGCGCCACGGGGAGTTCGGCTTCCGGTTCTTCCGTCAGGGAAACACGAATGGTATCACCGATTCCTTCCTGCAAAAGGGTCCCGATACCTACCGCAGATTTTATCCGCCCGTCTTCCCCCTCACCGGCTTCGGTAACACCCAAATGAATTGGATAATCCATCCCTTCCGAATCCATGCGCTGAATCAGCAATCGATTCGCTGCCACCATCACCAGCGGATTGCTGGCTTTCATGGAAAGAATAATGTCATGATAGTTCAAATCCTGACAGATACGAACAAACTCCAGGGCCGATTCCACCATTCCTTCCGGTGTATCACCATAACGTCCCAGGATCCGATCCGACAAAGAGCCGTGATTGGTCCCGATCCGCATGGCCACCCCATTTGATTTACATCGTTCTACCAGTGGGGTAAACCGTTCCCGGATACGGTCCAGTTCATTCGCATATTCCTGATCCGAATAGGATCGATCCTCAAATTTCTTCCGGTCGGCATAATTGCCCGGGTTAATGCGGACTTTTTCAACGATATCAGCAGCAATCTCAGCCGCTTTGGGCGTAAAATGAATGTCCGCAATGAGCGGCACCGTATATCCGCGCTTGTGTAATTCCGTCCGAATCGACCTCAGTGCCCGGGCTTCATTTTGACTGGGAGCCGTGATGCGGACCAGTTCACATCCGGCTTCAATCATGCGAATACTCTGCATCACCGTATTTGTGACATCCAGTGTATTGGTTGTCGTCATCGATTGAATGCGAATCGGATTTCGTCCGCCAATTCCAACGGAACCGACCCGGACTTCCCGGGTCAGGCGGCGCATTGTGGGGGATATGGATTTTTCAGCTCTCATTTCGTACGATCATTACCGATTCAGGGCGAATGGAATTCCTCCGGTAAAAAGGCCTGCTTTTGATAATGTTCCGCTGCTTTTACCGCTGCGGTCAAATTATCCAGTTTCACGGTGGAACGGTAGGCCGTCAGGGCGCCTTCCCGGTCCTTGAAAACATCCAGGCACATTCCTTTTAATAACCAGGCATTGGCCAGGATCACATCCATTTCCGCTCCATAAACCTCAATCGCCTGGGATGATTTTCGAAATGCCGTATCCCAATCGCCCCTTTCCGCTGCAAAAAGGCCTTCTTCAAACGCCAGGTATCCACCGTACCACTTTTGTTGCGTTTTTGTAAGGTCGCCATAACGGACAGAAAGATATTCCAATTGTTTCCCGGCTTTTTCTGATTGATGAGTACGTATCAGGCTTTCAACGTACAGAATATTGAAATAGAAGTTTTTCGGGAACCGGGTTGCCAGGTGTTCGCTGTGGCGTAGAGCGCTGGGGAAATCCTGGTAAACCCACAGGTCCAGAAAGGATTTGATACTGCTGGCTTCAATCCAGGAAAAATCACCCTGATTTGCCGCCGTTTCGATTTTTGATAGGCCCTCGGTTTGATCGGGATTTAACCCGAACAAAATCGCTGACCAGCGTACCAGGAATCCGCTCATGGAAGCAAAAGTTTCCACGATTCCGATGGGCAGTTGTGCATCCACCATCTCTGGATTTTTTTCCGCCACATCCTGAATGATTTGAAATCCGCGATACGCATCAACCAGGGTGTTAAACCATTCCTTCCGCCCAAGATCAACCCGGGCTTTCAGACCAATTGCCGATCCCAGATAGAGTTGATATTCAGGACGATCAGGATATTTGGCAACCAGTGATTGATAGACCGGTACAATATCATTCAGCGATTCCTCCAGGATTGTATAGGTCGTTTCCACCGGATCGTTGGCCTGGCTGTGAAGCCACCGGGCAGCCGCCCAGGTCAGATGAACCGTGGGATTCTCCGGATAGGCCTGTCTTGCCTGAGTCAAAACATCAATCGCTTCGGCAGTCTCATAATTATAAAATTTATTTACACCGATCCAGACCAGACTATCACCGGGAACCGAACCGAATAACGCACTGAGAAGAAGAAACGGAAAAAAAAACCGCTGAATATACCTCATAACCCGGAGCCTGAAGGAATAAGTTAGGAATCCTGGCGCGTAATCAACAACCAGCCCCGGGCTTCGTTATTATCGGGGTTTAATTCCAGACTGCGATCCCAGGCGGCGCGAGCCAATTGGGACTCCTCCATCTTCCAGTAGGTGATACCCATTCCCAGATAGGCATTTGCATCTTTCGGACGAAGTTCCACAACTTCCTGGTAAGCGGCGAGAGATTCCTTATACATTTGTTTTTCCCGATAATATTGCCCCAGCGTCCGCATGGCTTCCGGTAACCAACTGTAGGTATTGGGATTGATTTCCATGGCTTTATCAAAAGCCCGGCGTCCAAGGGCGGCTTCCCCTTTACGATTATATTCGACGGCCAGCACATAATAGGTTTGGGGTAACATAATCTGTAACAACGCATGCCGGGGGTTAATTCGCCTCAATTCTTCCCATGCAGCAACGGCTTTTCCCCATTCGTCGGCTTTAAAATAACTTAAACCTTGAAGATACCAGGCTTCTTCATTTGTCGGGTCCAGATCGGTTAAATCACCATAGGACAGACCGGCATAGACATATTTACCCAACTCATAATATAAATTGGCCAACGCCCGATGCGCTTCCTGATTATTCCGGTCCATTTTAATCGATTGCTGGTAAGCAATCTTTGCATCTTCCGGTTGACCTTTCTTTTCCAGGGCTAATCCTTCTAGAAACTTAAATCCGCTCTGACGTGGATAGGACTCCAGCCCTTTGATTGCCAGGGTTTGCGCTTGATCAAAATCCCCTTTTTGTAGCGCCCGTTGGATTGCCGCCATCGCCTGGGCCGGACCGGTCATTTTGCGTTGCGTTGTATAGTCAAAAACAGCGGCGCTCATTAATCGGGTATCCGAACTACGGGATAAATTGGCCAGGGCGTTCAGCGTTTGCTGATGCCCGGGATCCAGATCAAGGGCCTCCTCGAAGGATTGGCGAGCTTTATTGAGTTCGCCCATTCGGGCATACGACCGTCCTAATTGATAGTGCAGATCCGGGTTGAGCGGATTTTTCTTGATCTGCGTGAGCGTTAAATCCCGTACCTTGGTCCAGTTTCGTTCCGCTTCCGCCGTGCGGACAGCGTTTT
>JAADFQ010000012.1 GCA_013152835.1 FCB group bacterium | reverse complement strand
CATCATTTTGTGCTGAAGCATCCCATGGGTAAGGTGGCGGCCCTGAATACGGTCTTCAAGTTGAATCGGGGACCCTATCCCGTCGGTTGAAGCGCGCATACGGTTTCTCCGTTCCGGTATCCCTATGCTGCGCCCTACGACTCCGATTACGGTTCGTCCCACCGGCATATTTTTTCCACGGCTAACTGGGACGATTCCCAAACGATCATTCCCACCGGCGAATCGGGAATCCCTTCCTCACCCCACTATTGCGACCAGACCGAGATGTACGTGAATTATGTTTATCACGCCGATCCCTTTTCCAAAGCGGCGGTGGATCAGGCCACTCGTTACACCCAGGTGCTGAGACCCTGACCCGGCATTCATGTTTCCATACGACTTGAATCTGTATTTATCATCGGTAACCGGGAATTGGGGGCCAATTGAAAACATGGTCGCCGGAAAGGTTGTCAGGGACTGAACATGGATAGTAACGCAATTTCCTGTCCCGTTCCGATTATGGATCACGACACGATTCAACTGGCCCATGGTGCGGGCGGCCGGCTGTCGGCGCAACTCATCGAAACCCTGTTTTTGCCCCGGTTCGGGAATGAAACCCTGGACCGACTGGAAGATCAGGCCACGCTGAATCTGCCCCCGGGAAGGATTTCCTTTTCCACCGATACTTATGTAGTGGACCCGATCTTTTTCCCCGGTGGTGATATCGGCGAACTGGCCATTAACGGTACGGTGAATGATATTTCCATGAACGGCGCCACACCGCTGTATCTGAGCGTCGGATTCGTTCTGGAAGAAGGATTGGCGATTGAAACACTCCACCGGATTTTACAGTCCATGGAAAACGCGGCCCGTAACGCGGGCGTGAAAATCGTTACCGGAGATACGAAGGTGGTTAATCAGGGCTCCTGCGATAAACTGTATATCAACACCTCCGGAATCGGCGTCCTTCCGGAAGGTGTGATGATTTCCGCCTCCCGCTGCCGGCCCGGCGACGTGGTGCTACTTTCCGGAACGATCGCTGATCACGGCATGGCGGTCCTTACCAGTCGCAAGGGACTGTCTTTCCAATCCCGGGTCCAAAGCGATACGGCGGCGCTGAACGGGCTGGTGCAGGCCATGCTGGCAGCATCCGGCAATATTCACGCATTACGCGATCCCACTCGCGGCGGCGTCGCCACAACCCTGAACGAATTTGCCCACAGTTCCGAAGTTGGAATTCAGCTGGACGGGAATGCTGTTCCCGTAAAACCGGATGTGCAGGGCGCCTGCGAAATCCTGGGAATTGATCCGCTTTACGTAGCCAACGAAGGAAAACTGGTGGCTGTGGTTCCGCAAACAGACGCGGAAGCCGTCCTGACGGCCATGCGCAATACGGCTGAGGGCCGGGAAGCCTGTATCATCGGTGAAGTGGTGGCCGAGCATCCCGGAACGGTGACCATGACAACCGGACTAGGGGGACAACGAATTGTGGATATGCCTATCGGGGAGCAGTTGCCCCGGATTTGTTGAGGGAAGAAATCGGGCGATCAGTATAGGAAAAGAAATTGACCCGAAGAGTGTGGCTTGCTTTACAATGAAACTATAAGAGATTTTTGTCAACTTCCTCCCTTGCTTGGGGAAAATAATGTTGCGGATTCAAGGGGAATAATCTGCAACCATATTTTTTATATCTTTTTCTTTCATCGGATGGTTTTTGCTTCAGATAGAATTCTTTTTCCAATATTTGGTTTTAATGAACTTTTCATTACCAGATCAACTTTAATCCCAAGAAAGTTGCTTAAATAATCTGCTAATTCAATAAACTTAAATAATGAGGGCGCCTGAGAAAAGGTAACTAATAAATCCAAATCACTAGTTGCTTTTTGCTCGTTACGAACAAAAGAACCAAATAATTCGAGAGAGAGTTCACATTATATAACATCCGAAGTTCGGGTAATTCTTCTCGTAGTTTTGCAGTAATTTTCTTTAATTTATTTTTCATATTGTAAAAATGCTAAATTATTTTGGGAATAGCAAATTCATCATAAAGAATAACTAGATTCTATTTTTAAAATAGTATGTTTTCTTTTTATATCAGAAAATAAGTGACTATCTGCAATACTGATGTCTAAATCCCAATGTTTATATAAAAGCTTACTTCCAGCAATAACATACAGGGCGTTCATGTTATCATGATAAAAGAGGTTGTTAATATTATCAATTAAATAGTTTGTGGAAAATAGTCCCCAAGTCAGTTGTGCATGGTCCCTTAATTGATATCCGATATTGATACTTAATTCTTTTGTATCTCTAACGTTTTGAATACTTATTTTATTCCAAAATACATTTGAATAATTAGAAGAAATTGACCACCTGGGATTTAATTGTAAATATACTCCAGATTGTATTTTGCTTGGTACTTCACCAATAAAATGATTTCTCGACATTCCAGTTGAAACGATTTTCTCGAATTTGATTCCGTTTTCGTAGTAAAGACCGATACGAATTGTTGGATATGACCGGTCATTTCTGTTTAAGACAAAGCCATAAGAATAATTTGGTTTTCTCAGATCAACTTCTTTTACATTAGACAATAACGTATCTATCGATGGTGGAAAGTCAAGGTCGAACATGTAATAAAGATGGTTATCATTATATTGAATTCCCATTGATAACTCATAATCATTTCCAATATTATGTCTAATTGACAAGGCACCTGATGTTTTCAAGATATATTCAATTTTAGAAGGATTAATGTCTTCGGCCTCTATATACCCTTGTTCATTATTCCATGGTATCGTTCTTTCAACCGTCCCATACTTAATTTCATTATTATATAATTGATCCATTCCAAAAGCGATTCTAAAATTTGTAACAGGTATAGCAACAACAACGGACTGGGGATACATAAAACCAAATCTGCTATGACTCATATTTTCTATCCAAGCTTTTTTTATTCTGGATTCAAATTGATAACTGAGTCCAAAGGACAGCCTTTTGGAATCAATGATTACACCTGGATTAGAACTGAGTAAACCTGATATCGTAGAATGTGTGGAAGGACTATATCCGGATCCAGATAAGCCATTAATTACATAACCTTGAGGTAGAAATAGCATGCTTGTAAAAGATTGAGAAAATGATACGCTGAATAAAACAACCAATTTGTAGACACTATTCCTAAACACTATCGTTCTCCATATTTGATATTTCAGAGAAAACCATTTAATAAAATATTCTCCTGCATATGTACTGGACATATCTCAAAATATGAGTGTTATATTGATATCGGTCGATTTTTTCCATTCAAATCAGTCCCTGATTATATTCCCAAAATATTACCCACATTATTTGGTTAAAAACCAATGATTCCTATCGTGGCAAAGTACGGCCCGGGTCTTTGAAGTACATCGTTTTATTCTGACAGTCTGTGCGGGGTTTGAAGCGCGGTTTCAAACTGCTCCTTCCCGCGTCCCACGGTCCTCATTCTTCCTTGCCAAGCATCCGGCTCGTATTTGTAACTTCATTTTGCGGTCGCCGGTCAAATCCCCGCTGAACCGTTAATTTATTCCCAAAACAGGGAGGATGAGGATGATTCAAACGAAATCGGATGCCATTAAGGAATTTCATGATCATGTCAGTTCCGGCAAAGCTGATTTTTTTAAACACTACGGCATGGATTTCGTCATGGGCCGTCGGGAGGGGCCGTATCTTTACGATCTGGACGGCGACAAACGGTTGATCAACCTGCACTGCAACGGTGGGGTCTTTAATCTGGGGCATCGCAATGCTGAGTTGATCCAAATCGTAAAAGACGCATTGGACGACCTGGACATCGGTAATCATCATCTCATGAGCCGGGAACGGGCGGAAACAGCCCGGTTGCTGGCAGACCTGATGCCCGGTGATCTGACCTATACGGTTTTCGGCGTGGGCGGCGGTGAGGCCGTGGACCTGGCGTTGAAGGTGGCCCGGGGATATACCCACCGGCCGAAAATCATTTCCGCCCGGGGCGGTTATCACGGCCATACCGGTCTGGCCCTCGCGGCCGGTGACGAAGCCTTCCGGGCGCCGTTCGGTCCCCTGTCCCCCGGGTTCGTGCAGGTGCCGTTTCTGGACCTGGAAGCCCTGGAAGCGGAACTGGACGACACCACGGCGGCGGTCATCCTGGAAACGATCCCCGCCACGTTGGGAATTGTCATTCCTTCCCGGGAATACTTGCAGGAAGTACGCCGGCTCTGTGATCGTGCGGGAGCGTTGCTGATCCTTGATGAAGTCCAAACCGGTTTGGGACGAACGGGAAAATTATGGGCTTTTGAGCATTTCGATGTATTACCGGATATGGTAGTTCTGGGGAAAGGGCTGTCGGGCGGCGTCTACCCCATCACCGCTACGGTAATGCGGGAACCATTGGAGGCGGTTTTTCACCCTGATCCCTTTATTCATATTTCCACTTTCGGCGGCGCGGAAGTGGGCTGTCGGGTGGCCCGGCGCGTCCTGGAAATCAGTTCGTCCACTGAATTCCTAGGAAAGGTGAATCAACTGGCTCAGGAATTCGCCGCCGGTTTATCCGCGATTCAACAACGCCAGTCCCGCTTTTTCAAAGGGTATCGCCAGTTGGGGTGCATGATCGGTCTGGAATTCAGGGACGAAGTGAGCGGAAAAATCATGACCAAAACAGCCTACGATGAAGACCTGCTGCTGATCTATGCCGGAAATGATCCTTCCGTTTGCCAGTGCCTCCCGCCTCTGACCCTGGATCGCGCCCTCGTTCCGGACATCATGATCCGACTTGAGAACGCCATCAAGGCTGCAAAACGATTGCGACCCCTGGCGAAGATGAAAATGGGAATGGATGGCCTGGTCAAACGAATGAAGGGAGAAAAAGCATGAATGCATTGGAAACGTTACTCGATACCTTTGAATCCAATCTGGAACCGACCGATCTAAAGGCTTCGCCAGTGGTAGCGAAGGTGCTGGGTTATGGGGAAATCTCCACCGTATTTCAACTGGAAGACGCGCCCGACTGGGCCGCGAAACGGATGCCCTTGTTCGAATCCCGCCAGGCGGCGGAAGCGTATCAAAAACAATATCAGGAATATTGCGAAGTTTTGCGCGAGATGGGACTGCATCTTCCGGAAGATCAAACCCTGATTCTGGAGCCACCCAATCGACCGGTAGTGTTGTATATTCTCCAGAAATCACTGCCCGGCGATCGCTTCGCCCATAAATTGATCCACACCCTTCCCCGCGAGGAACTTTATACCATGCTGTCCGAAATTGTGAAAGCACTGGAATCTGTCTGGGCCTATAACGCGGAGCATCGCCCGGAGCGGGAATTCGCCATCGATGGGCAACTCTCCAACTGGGTCTGGATAGATGATCAGGTGTGGTATATCGACACCAGCACACCTCTGTACCGGCTTCAGGGAGAGGAACAACTGGACCCGGAATTATTTCTGAAAAGCGCCCCTTCCTTTTTGCGCTGGATTATTCGCCTCGCCTTTCTGAAAGATGTGATGAACCGGTATTACGATCGCCGGTTGGTGTATATCGATCTGGTAGCGAATGTTTTTAAAGAGCAAAAGCCGGAGTTGGTCCCGGAAATGATTACTTGGCTTAATGAACAGTGCGCCGATCTGGACCCGGCTCTCACCGGGGAGGAAGTGGAAAAATATTATAAGGAAGACAAACTGATCTGGGCGCTGTTCCTGGCTTTCCGCCGTATTGACCGCTGGATGACAACCACCTTATTCCGGAAACGGTACGAGTTTATTCTCCCGGGAAAGATTGTGCGCTGATCATGTGTGATACCTTTGTCGTCTTGTCTTCCGTCACGGCGGACGGTTCGGTGATTCTGGGAAAGAACAGCGATCGGGAGCCGAACGAAATCCAAAGCTTTGAGTACCATCCGCCGAAGGAATATCCGGAGGGGAGCACGGTGCGTTGCACTTACGAAACAATTCCGCAGGTGAAAGAAACTCTGGGTGTGTGGCTCAGTCGTCCCTTCTGGATGTGGGGCGCGGAAATGGGGGCTAACGAAGCCGGTGTGGCCATCGGAAATGAAGCCGTGTTTACCAAAATACCGCTGAATCGAAAGAGCGGCCTCACGGGAATGGATTTGCTGCGCCTGGCCCTGGAACGGGGCCGCACGGCGGAATCGGCAATGGAGATAATTATTCAACTCCTGACCGATATAGGACAAGGCGGCCTTTGCGGGTATGAAGATAAAAAACTGGCCTACCACAACAGCTTTATTATCGCGGACTATTCCCGGGCCTGGATTCTGGAGACAGCGGGGCCGCACTGGGTGGCGAAGGAAGTGAAGAACTATGGAACAATCAGTAACGGGCTCACAATCGGCGGCGATTTCGACCATTCCTCACCGGATGTGGAAGATGTTGCCCGGGAAAAAGGATGGTTGAAACCGGGACGGGACTTTTCATTCGCCGAATGCTATTCGGACTGGTTTTATACGACCTTTTCCGCCAGTCGTCAACGCCGTGCCTGTTCAGCAAAATCCGTAGAATCTGAGACCGGTTCATTTTCCGTCTCATCTGCTTTCCGCACGCTGCGGGACCACGGCGGACCCGACTACCGGCCGGATAAGCACTTTTTAATGAATCAAGTCTGCGCCCATTCCGCCAATATTCTTTCTCGCCACGCGTCCCAGTCCACCAACTCCATGGTTGCTCATTTACGTCCCGAGCACCCGGTGATCTGGTCCACCACCTCCTCGGCACCCTGCACCGGCGTGTATAAGCCCCATTCCCTTCATGCACTCAATCGCGATCCCGAAACCACGGGTCCGGAAACCGGTGAACGCCTTTGGAAAGCCCATGAACATTTACATCGATCCGTGCTCCAGGATTTCCGACACCGGCTGTCCGTTTACCAGGCGGAGAGGGATTCCTTGGAGGAGCGATTCATTGCGGCCACGGTCCGGGAAACGCTGACTGCCGACCAGGAAAGCGCGTTCAGAAAGGAGGCGCAGGCCCGGGAAGCGGAATGGCTGGCCGCCGTTCAGGATTTACCGGTTCGTGAAAAACCGCTCCGGTATTACCGGAAATATTGGGAACGGCAAAACCGCCGAATGTTTCCGGACTGATCCAACGGGTTGAATAATACATGAGGCGTAAAGAGTAATGAGTAATTATTTAATTGGTTGTAGTCTGGTATCCGGTTTGGATTGGCTGTGTTAATCCGCTCCCTCCATTAACGCGGTTAATGGATTCCATAGTGCTGAATCAGTTGCCAATAGTACGAATCACCATCCCGGAATACACCTTCGGATAAAAATAGGTCGATTTCTGGGGTAGGGTGGCTCCCTGGCGGGTAACCTGAAATACATCCTCAACCGTGGGTGGAGGGGTCAGGAATAAAAACCGATATTTTCCCTTCAGAACTGTCAGGTCAGATGGGGCTAGAGTTCCTTTGTGATAAGCAATATTGTCCAGGTCGGCATTCCGATGAATGGACAATCCTAAAACCGGCTCCAGAATTGCGTCATGGACATAGCGCACCGGCAAAAGCGGGGTTTCCGCATCTGCGGGCGGGATCGTCGCTAAAAATCCGGCCTCACGAACGAGATCCACAACGCCAATCTGGGGTATCGTGCTCTCATTCCAGGAATTGAGGATTCTTACCGCCGGGCGGATGGGAGGCACCGAACCCCGGGTATAGAGGGCGTCTCTCAGGGCTTCCAGAGTTAGGGTATGGTTGCGCACTAAGCGATGGGTGGGCAATATTTCCAATCCCGGATTGGCGCTGTTCACCAGGGTAACCATCACCTGATCCGCGCCGGGTTGGTCCGGATGATTTTGGTAGTACTGCCAGGCAGTTTTGTAGCGGTGATGGCCGTCGGCAATAATGGCCGGGGCCGGAGCCAGGGCTGATTGGATGGCCCCAATAAGATGGGGAGCGGTAATCGCCCATAAGCTAGTTTCAATGCCATCTAACGCAAATTGCATAAGCGGTGGTTTGGCTTCAACTTCCGTAGCCAGACGGTCCACGGTACGGGTTGAATCCTGGTAAATCAGGAAGATTTGTCCGGTCTGAGCCCGGGTCGCCTCCATGAGGCGGTACCGGTCATTGACATGTTTGGGAATGGTCGCTTCATGAGGCAGAATGGAAGACCCCAGCGGCTCCAACCGTAAAGTAGCAATTACTCCCAGACGGGTTACCGGCCGGTGCTGAACGAGAGTGGTTTGGCGGAGAAGGTAGAAAGCAGGTTGGCTGTCCCGGATCAGGATTCCCGATTGCATCCATTCCCGAAGCAAATCCGCCGCCGGGGTATACCGATCCTTCCCTGGGGATTGATTACGAATAATGTGGGAAAAATGATAAGGCGACCGAGCTTGCATTTGCCGGGCATCTTCATCATTGTATACATCATAAGGTGGTGAAATGACTTCTTCCGGGCGTGGGATTTTTTCCGGATGATACCGCCAGCCCCGGAAGGGAAAACACTGCATGATCGGTCGCTAGATCGCCCCTGAGCTGATCAATTCCCGCGCCCGGTCCAGGTCATCTTTAAAATCAATTTCCAGACAGGGTAAATCACTGACATCCGTATAATGCACCGGATGATCATCCAGAAGGGGATGAAGCCCGGCTTCGAAATAATCTGCATCGCCGCCCGCTTCGATCAGGTGATTCAGAGAATGGAAGAACGGTTCCACAAAAGCACCGGATAACCGGGCTACGCCGATAAATTCACCCAGAGCATTCTCCTGAATTAATTTTTTCCCAATGGCCACCACCCGGTTTTCGCCGCCGTCAATGACCTTCACTTCCTCGTTCCCGCAAGGTTTGATTTCCACCGCCAGGGTGTTTTCCGTGGGAGCCGCGATAACCCGTTTCAGCAGGGCGGAGGGAAATAATACGTCCGCATTCATGAGCACCATATCCTCCTGATTCTGAAAGGCCTTCCGTGCCAGGAGTAAAGAATAGGCCGTGTTGGTCTCGAAAAAATGTTGATTTACAATAAACTGAAATCGAAAGTCGGGGAAGGCGGTCAGTAAATAATCTTCCAGCTTCTCCCGGTAATATCCGGTGATAACTACACAGTCCCGGATTTGTGCATCCGCCAATGCCCGAAGTTGATAATCGATGATACGCCGATTTCCCAGGGAAAGGAGGGTTTTCGGTGTGGAATAAGTCAGGGGATAGAGGCGCCGGGACACGCCGGCGGCAAGAATAAGCGCTTTAGTCATGGATTTCTCCGGTAATTATGCGGATTCCAGAGCGTCCAACAAACGGGCCGACGCTCTTCCGTCCACGGGATACAAATAGTGTTTCTGGGCCCGTAATCGTTCCCGCTCCAAACGTTCCGGATGGGCAACCTGATTTTCAACCACCGGAAAAAGGTCCGGAAGCTGGGTTACGGGAATGGAAAAATCTACCGCCTGCATCCGGTCTAAGTCCAGTCTTCGGCGTAACAACCCGGGAAATACGCGGTGCTTCCACCGGGGCACCAGTCGGTCGAACTGAATCACAGGTTTGTTTACGGCCAGGAATTCAAACAATACCGATGAAATATCCGTCACCAGGGCGTCGGCAACCTGCATAAGGGCCAGCATATTATCATAGTCGGGAGGGAGAACACAAACATTGGGAATCGTTTCCAGTTCCCGGGCCAATATCGTGTGATGGCGATACCGGGGTAATGTCCAACTGAATGAATGTAGTTTTACCAGCCATTGCTGAGATTCCGGTGCTGTCTTCAGATGGGGAAGTATCCGTTCCAGTGAGGAAGGGTAAAATGTGGGAGCGTAGAGAATAACCGGTAGTTCAGGTTTGAAGCCAAAGGATTTCAGGAAATCTCCGCGGCTCGTAAATAGAGTTTTTGCCAGCGGGTCCAGTTTGGTAAAACCCGTCAGCAGGAGTTGTTCGGTGCGGAAACCACGATTGCGCAACAGGTTCATTCGTGAT
>JAADFQ010000011.1 GCA_013152835.1 FCB group bacterium | reverse complement strand
CGGGAAGATTGGCTCTGGGCAGAATCCTGGATCAACCGAAAAGAGGATGCAAATGCAAAGTAGAACCGGATTGGGTTATGACGTCCACGCCCTGGCGGCCGGCCATGCCCTGATTATCGGCGGCGTTGAGATCCCGTATGAAAAAGGTTCCGTGGGACATTCTGACGGAGACGCCCTCATTCACGCCGTGGTGGATGCCTTGTTGGGCGCGGCTGCCCTGGGAGATATCGGACAGTTTTTTCCCAGTGACGATCCGACCTGGAAGGGCCGCTCCAGCGTGGATTTTCTAACCGATGCCGTGGCCCGGGTCCGGCAAGCGGGATTGATTGTTCAGCATGTGGATGCCACGATCATTTTACAGGAACCGAAATTGTCGGAATATATCCCTGCAATGCGGAAAAAGCTGGCCGCCGTGATCGGTGTGGACCTGTCCTGTGTTTCCGTGAAGGCGACGACCACCGATCGACTGGGATTTACCGGCGCCGGAGAAGGATGGGCGGTAATGGCCATTGCCACCCTGGCATCCTGAATCCGACCCTATGACCGCCGCCATTTTCAGGTCTCCAGCCAAAATTAATCTCGGGCTTGCTGTTCTGTCGCAGCGGAGTGACGAATACCATAACCTCCATACCCTGTTTCAGGAATTGTCCTTTCATGATACTCTCAGGATCACCGCCGTGGATGCAGGATGTCATCTCACTGCGTCTGTGGATTGGCTGCCCCTGGATGAATCGAATCTGGCGTTCAGGGCCTGGCGATTGTTGAAAGACTACTATCCGGACCTGGGTGGCGTAGATATTCACATCGAAAAACGGATTCCCGCCGGTGCCGGTCTGGGCGGTGGATCGGGAAACGGGGCGACCGTCCTGAAAGCCATCAACAAACTGTACCGGCTGAATCTTACACCGGAGGACCTGGAAAAACTGGCCGTGCAACTGGGCGCCGACGTACCTTTTTTTATTCGCGGCGGATTGCAACTGGGCGAAGGCATCGGCGAGCGACTTACCCCTATCGACAAACAACTTAAGGTTTACATTGTATTGGTGATTCCTCCCGTTTCCATTTCCACGGCCTGGGCATACGGCGAATTGAAAAACACTTTGACGGACTCCCGCCGCCAACCTAACTTCGCGGGCGTTTTTCAAGAGGAGAAATTCGCTTTTACGGTTTTTGAGAATGATTTTGAACGGATCGTGATTCCAGCATATCCAGAGATTGGCCGGATAAAACAGCAGCTCGTTAACACCGGCGCCGTTTTCGCCAGTCTGTCGGGGAGTGGCTCGACTGTGTATGGACTTTTCGACGAAGAAGCTTCCGCTCTGGAAGCAGAGTCGGCCTTACGGCCCTTCGGACGAACAATTCTAACGCAACCTGCCCCCTCCACACCCGACCTGTAATCTGATTCCATACCCTTGGGGAGTCGTCTAAGGGTAGGACACCGGGTTTTGGTCCCGGCAGTCGGGGTTCGAATCCCTGCTCCCCAGCATACCGCCTGATAAAATTCAGGACGACATCCTATGAATAATAATACCCTGAAAATATTCACCGGCCGGAGCAATCCGGTCCTTTCCGAGAACATTGCCCGGTATTTGGGCAATCCCCTGGGTGAGGTTACGATTAAAACCTTCGCCGATGGAGAATTATGGGTAAAATATGAAGAAAATATCCGTGGCAAAGACGTGTTCATCGTACAGCCCACCAATCAACCCGCCGATAATATTATTGAATTGATTTTGATGATTGATGCAGCCAAACGGGCCTCGGCAGCCCATGTAACGGCGGTCATTCCTTACTTCGGTTACGGGCGACAGGACCGGAAAGATACGCCCCGGGTTCCCATTTCATCCCGGGTAATGGTGGATCTGATTACCGCTACCGGAGCCGACCGCATGATTAGCATGGACCTGCATTCCACTCAGATCCAGGGTTTTGCCTCCATTCCTTTTGATCACCTGTACAGCCGGATGGTGTTACTGGATGAACTAAAAAAGATGGATATGGACCCAAATGAATGGGTGGTATTGTCGCCGGATATGGGATCGGTTCGCATGAGTCAGTCCTACGCCAAGCGATTGGGAATGCACTTTGCCCTGATCGACAAACGGCGGTATGCCCCGAACCAGGCTAAAGTGGCTCATATCATCGGGCGCTTGCGGAATAAACATGTCCTGATTATCGATGATATGATTGATACGGCAGGGACCACCGTAAACGCCGCTGAGAAAGCGTTGTCCAAAGGCGCTCTGAGCGTAACGGCGGTGGCCACCCACGCCCTGTTGTCCGGCAACGCGATGGACCGGCTTCGAGCCTCAGAAATAAAAGAATTCATTTTAACCGACACCATTGCCATGCCGGAAGAAAAAATCCTTCCCAATATGCGCTTCGTCAGTGTTGCCAATATTTTTGGTGAAGCCATCCGGCGGATTCATAATGGAGAATCGGTTAGTTCCCTGTTCGATTTTTAATCAAGGAGTTAAGTAAGTTATGGCAGAATATTATCACGTAGACGTTACCGAACGGAAACAGACCCGGACTGCCGGGGCGCGCGCTCTCCGGCGGGAAGGTCGCATTCCGGTGGTCTATTATTATCACGGAGAAGATAACCATAATCTTTCTGTGGATCAGAAAGAATTGCATGCCGCCATCAATTCCGGCAATCATGTATTTGAGATTGCCATTAACGGGAAACCTCATTATGTCATGATCAAAGATGTTCAGTATCATCCGGTGACGGATGAAATTGTTCATCTGGATTTAATGCGTGTACGCCGAAAAGAAAAAATGACCATTTCGGTTCCCATTTCTTTTGAAGGACAATCGGCCGGTGTCAAAATCGGCGGGGTCATGATCGAGAATCTCAATCATCTTGAAATTTCCTGTTTGCCTACTTCCGTTCCCGATTCGATTGCCGTGGATGTTACCGATTTGGAACTGGGGCATTCCCTTTCGGTCGGAGATATTCAGTTACCGAAGAATGTAGAGTTGGTCACTGATCCTGAACTTACAATTGTTACGGTTCAGATACCGCGTACGCATCTTGAAGAAGAAGCTGAAGAGGAAGAAGAAGGACTCCCGGGCGAAGGTGTGCTTGAGGAGGAAACCACCGAGGAACCTGCTTCCGAGGAATGATGCAGGCATTGATCGGCCTTGGAAACCCCGGATCGCAATACGCGCAGACCAAACACAATGCCGGATACTGGGTTGTGAATGAATTGGTCCGCCGTTGGAAGCGATCGTTCAAAGCCGGAAAGGGTGATTATGTGTTTGCCGAAATTCCCCGTCCCCGCCTAATAGTAGCCAAGCCGACTCCGGGAATGAATGCAAGCGGAACAGCCGTGAAAGCCATCGTGGACCATTGGAATCTGGATTTGTCCGAAATGCTGGTCATTGTGGATGACGTGGATTTACCCTTGGGAACGCTGAGAATCCGTCCTCATGGTGGGGACGGCTGCCACCGGGGAATGGAATCGGTGATTTATCATTTGGGGTATAATCATTTTCCCCGCCTGCGGTTTGGAATCGCCACCGATGAAAATACACGACCGGCGGAAAACTACGTGCTGAAGCCGTTTCGCAAGCAGGATCGCAAATTGGCCGAGGAAATGGTAACCACGGCGGCCGATGCGGTAGAAACCATTGTTTATCAGGGCTTGAATAAAGCCATGAATCTTTTTAATCGAACGAATAAAACCATGGAGATACATTCATGACACTTTATTATATGATTCCGGTAGCCGGTATTTTGGCGCTGGTCTATTCTTATTGGAAGAGTTCCTGGATTAATAGACAGGATCCGGGAAATGAACGGATGCAGGAAATTGGTACCGCTGTTCGGGAAGGCGCCATGGCCTTCCTGTCGCGGGAATATAAGGTATTGGGCATCTTTGTCGTTGCCGTTGCGATAGCGCTTTACCTGGGGCGCGTATCTTCCGGAACGGAACTGGTGGCTGTCAGTTTTGTCGTTGGAGCACTCTGTTCCGGCTTAGCCGGTTATATCGGAATGCGCGTTGCTACGGCCTCCAATAACCGGACAACCCATGCTGCCCGGACGAGCCTGAACGCCGCTCTGAAGGTGGCCTTCAACGGCGGTTCGGTAATGGGTATGAGTGTTGTCGGCCTGGGTGTTTTGGGTCTTTCCATTTTATTCTGGCTGTACGGTGGCAATGAAGCTGATGCCGATTTACCTCATATTCTGGAAATATTGTCCGGGTTTGCCATGGGTGCATCGTCCATTGCCCTGTTTGCCCGGGTCGGTGGCGGTATTTATACCAAGGCCGCGGATGTGGGCGCCGATCTGGTGGGCAAGCTGGAAGCCGGAATTCCCGAGGATGACCCTCGGAATCCAGCCACCATTGCCGATAACGTGGGTGACAACGTAGGTGATGTTGCCGGGATGGGCGCTGACTTGTTTGAATCCTATGTGGGTTCGATTATCGGCGCCATGGTTCTGGCCGCCGGTAGCTTAGGCTATAACTATGTTGTGTTGCCGTTAGCTCTGGCCGCCGTGGGAATTGTAGTCTCCATCGCCGGAACCTTTTTTGTTCGTACGAAAGAGGGCGGAAATCCCCAGGTTGCGCTGAATACCGGTATTTTCGGCGCCGGTGGTATCATGGTCATTTTATCCTGGTTTATTATCGATCGCTTTGCCGATCCCAATATTCTGGCCACCGGAAAATTATTCGGCGCCACGGTTGTGGGACTCCTGGCCGGTATTATTGTCGGGTTATTGACCGAGTATTACACTGCCCTGGGTAAAAAACCGACGATTAAAATTGCCCAGGCCAGTCAAACCGGTGCGGCAACCAATATTATCAGCGGTCTGGCCAACGGAATGATGTCCACCGCCCTGCCGGTATTAACGATCGCTATCGCAATCATTCTTTCCTATAATCTGGGCGGTCTGTATGGAATTGCCATCGCGGCCCTGGGAATGCTGGCAACAACCGGGATTCAATTGGCTGTTGATGCCTACGGACCCATCGCCGACAATGCCGGCGGTTGCGCTGAAATGGCCGGTCTGGACGAAGAAGTCCGGGAACGGACCGATAAACTGGACGCCGTTGGGAATACAACCGCAGCAATCGGCAAAGGATTTGCCATTGGTTCCGCGGCCCTGACAGCCCTGGCTCTGTTCAGCGCCTACCAGACTACTGTCGGTTTAAAAACCATTGATATTGTTAATCCCAAAGTCATGGCCGGACTGCTCATCGGCGGTATTCTTCCGTTCCTGTTTTCAGCCTTCGCCATGAAGGCGGTGGGCGAGGCCGCTTTCGAAATGATCGAGGAAGTTCGTCGCCAGTTCCGGGAGATTAAAGGCCTTCTGGAAGGAAAAGCGCGTGCGGATTATGCCCGGTGCGTGGATATTTCTACCGCGGCAGCCATTAAACGAATGGTAATGCCGGGCCTCCTGGCAATTTTAACGCCGGTCTTTTTCGGACTCGTGCTTCATGATGCCGAAATGCTGGGCGGTGTCCTGGCAGGCGTTCTGGTTACCGGTGTCCTGATGGCAATTTTTATGGCCAATGCGGGAGGCGCCTGGGATAACGCCAAAAAATATATTGAAACCGGAGAATTAGGCGGGAAAGGCAGTGATGCTCACAGGGCAGCTGTTGTCGGTGATACGGTTGGCGATCCGTTTAAGGATACAGCCGGACCTTCCCTGAACATACTCATTAAACTGATGACGGTGGTGTCACTGGTCATCGCCCCGATGATTTAAACGCGGAGAAATGCATGCGCTATTATGAAACATTGTATATCGTAAATCCCAACTATGAGTTGGAACGACTGGAAGCCGTAATGAATACGGTTGGTTCCGTCCTGGAAAAAGCGGATAAGGTGACCGTGATCAATCACCGGACCTGGGGTAAGAAACGCCTGGCCTATCCGATTGAAAAGCATAAATACGGAACCTACATCCTGTTACAGTTTGAATTGGACGCCCCGGAATTTTTAGCAGAACTGGATCAGTTTTTAAAACTGGAGAAAGCGATTATACGACACCAGACCATTCGTCTGGAAACCAGGCCGGAGGTCTATGTGGAACCGACAGATGAGCCGGTTGCGGAAAAAAAGCCCGAAGAAACAAGCGAAAAGGATACATCGCCTGCGGAAGAAACGAAGAGCGAGGAACCTGTCGCTGAAGAAACTAACGATGAATCCGAAGCGGAACCGTCCACTTCGGATGAAGAGCAGGAATAGGAGCATATCATGGCTTTTGTAAGCAGACGGAAATTTTGTTATTTTAAAGAGAACGGTATCACGGAAATTGACTACAAGGATGTGAAATTATTGCGTCGGTTTATTACCGAACAGGGAAAAATCATGCCGCGCCGGGTCACCGGCACCAGTCCCAGAATGCATCGGAAACTGGTGCGGGCGATCAAACAGGCACGGAACATTGCGCTGATGCCTTTTACCAATACCAGTTCCGAATCCTAATCTCCGGTAAGAAAGGAATACTCAAATGGATGTGATATTACTTCAAGATGTGGAGAACCTGGGATCTGCCGGGGATATTGTAAACGTGAAACCGGGCTATGCCCGAAATTTCCTGGTTCCCCGCGGAATGGCCCTCCGGGCTTCCAAACGGAATCTCGCGGTAGCCGAAGAACAAAAACGGGTTGCCCAGGCACGCCGTGCCCGGGAAATGAAAGCACTTCAGGATCAGGCGGCAAAAATTGCCAAACTGGAAGTGACCATTGAAGTCCAGGTGGGCGAGGAAGAACGACTGTTCGGATCGGTGACCTCCCAGGATATTCATAAAGCCATCGAAGCCAAGGGCGTCCAGATTGATCGTCATACGATTCAGCTGGAAGAACCCATCAAAGCCCTGGGCGTGTATACAGTACCCGTGCGGGTTTCAGCCGAACTGACTCCCGAAATAAAAGTCTATGTAATCAAAGCATAGGTTTTTCCCTTCCCTTCCCGACCCCCGACGGCCTTCTGGTTGCCGGGGGTTTTTCCTTTTTAGCGACTGATTCTCACGACTGGATTTAGCATGCAAATCTGCTTTTCGCGATGGCCAATAATCCATCCCATGCCAGAATTCATTTGCTCTCATCAACCCGTGTCGTCTATTTTACAATGATGTTTGCGAATATAGCTTTTCCCATATCCAGTTATCAGACCTTTACCTATCGGATTTCGGCTCAATTTGAATCTGAAATCACCGTGGGACAACGTGTATTGGCGCCGTTGGGAAAACGGAAAGTAACCGGAATTATTGTCGCCCTAAGTAAAACATCGTCTTACCAAGGAACGGTTCGTGAGATTACCGATTTTATCGACAAAGCTCCGGTCCTGGATACGGCATTATGGAAGCTATTAATCTGGATGAGTCATTATTATCAAGCGCCCCTGGGACAGGTAGCGGCAGCCGCCATGCCATCTTCTTTTTCACAGTCCTACGAACCGCCCAAAGAATTTTGGGTGCGGTTACAAAAGCCGGTATTACCGGAAACACTGGATCAACTTAAACGGAAGGCACCCGTTCAGGCTGCCATAATAGAAAGTATTCAAAACGTTCCCGATGGAATACCGCTGAAACAACTTTCTTCGATTACACCACAACCCTTAACACCCTGTCGGGCTCTGGAGAACAAGGAACTGGTCACGTTATGGAGGCAAACGCGATCCATTTTTGATCTGGCTGACAATGAAATCCTATCGATTCCTCAACACATCACTCATTCCGATGAACAAGTATCGGCAATCCGTGCCCTTTCCAGGGGACTGAATTCGAAATCCTACCACGGATACCTTCTCCATGGCGTAACCGGAAGCGGCAAGACCGAAGTGTACATCGAAATGACCCGCCGTACCCTGGCCCAGGGGCGGTCAGCTCTGATTCTGGTCCCCGAAATTGCCCTGACGCCGCAAATTGCCGGTCGGTTTAGGGCGGTATTCGGATCAAAAGTTGCCCTCTGGCATTCGGGACTGAAACCGGCTGTTCGCGCCTGGACCTGGAAGAAAATCTGCCAGGGAGAATTTCAGGTTGTGATCGGTGCCCGCAGCGCCGTGTTAACCCCGATAAGGAATCCCGGATTAATCGTAATCGATGAAGAACATGAGCATACGTATAAACAGGAATCGCCGGCGCCGCGCTATCATGCCCGGGATGTGGCCCTGATTCGGGGGCGGGAATCGGGAGCCGTGGTTCTGCTGGCCAGCGCCACACCCAGCCTGGAAAGTTATTATAATCAAATTCAGGGGAAATTCCATTATTTGACGCTCACGGAACGGGTGGCGGGAGCCCGATTCCCACGGGTTCATGTGGTAGATATGAATCGGGAGCAGGAAGAAACGGGAAAGGTGGGTCAGGTGCTTTCCGGGGCGCTGATTCATGCTATTGAAGACCGTCTGAAAAAAGGCGAACAGACGATTCTGTTTCAAAACCGGCGCGGATTTGCACCGATTTTTCGCTGCCGGGATTGCGGTCATATTCTGGGGTGTCCCCACTGCCAGGTTGCTCTGGCCTTTCATAAAGTAGGTCACCATCTGGAATGTCATGTGTGCGGGTATCGGCGGAAAGACATACCCGAAATGTGTCCCGAATGTTCCGGTCCGAATTTGGCGTTGCAAGGCACGGGAACCCAGAAAATAGAAACCCTGCTGGAAGAATCATTTCCCGGCGCCCGTCTGGCCCGCCTGGACTTCGACACGTCCCGTGCCCGGGGGCATCTCACGCGGACGTTGCAGTCGTTTGCCCGGGGGGATACGGATATCCTGTTGGGAACCCAGATGATTGCCAAGGGTCTGGATTTTGCGCAGGCCACACTGGTAGGGATTATTAATGCCGATCTGGGATTGTATCTTCCCGATTTCCGGTCGGGAGAGCGGGTGTTTCAACTGCTGTACCAGGCCGCCGGGCGGTCCGGACGGGGTGCGCTGCCGGGTGAAGTGATCATTCAAACCTATAATCCGGATGAACCGACGATCCTGCATGCCACGCACCTGGATTTGAAAAAGTACTACAATCAATTGTTGGCGGAACGAAAACTGTTGAGTTATCCTCCTTTTAGTCGGATGGCCCGCCTGGAAATGATTGGCAAGGATCCCGCCCGTCTCTTGCCCCAGGGACAAAAATTGCACTCCCTTCTACCGCGAATGAGAACCGTGGAATGCCTGGGGCCGGTAGAGTGCTATCGGCATAAGGTGCGGGATCATTTTCGTATTCAGTTTATTTTTAAATCGTCCAAAGAAAAGGATCCCCGCGCCAAAAGTCTGCATGGTTTGTTGAATCATATTCAGGGGCTCCTGAAAAAAGAAAAGCGTCATTTTCCCGGAACCCGATTTATTTTTGACATTGATCCCATCTCCATATTATGAGGGAACTCTGATTGTCCCGAACCCGTAAGGATAGCATTACATGTGCGCCATAGATAAACTCAAGCTGACGGTCTTATTATTCCTTTCATTGGTCACCGGTGCCGATCTTCCGGCTCTGCAGCAATGGTACAGCGTTTCGTCGCTGGCCCTGGCTGGCGGCGGTTTATTTTATTCCGGTGAAGCGGACCGTTTTAATCCGGCTGCCACAGCGGATCGGGGCCGGGGATTTGAATCCAGCGTATTGAATTACCCGGCGGGTATTCAGGCGTATCGCGCCGCGTGGTATCCTGGAAATACCGGTCCCCTTACTTCCGTGACGATTCGATACATGGATTATGGAGATTTCACCGGGCTGGATGACGAAGGGAATCCAACCAATGATTTTTCAGCGGCCGACACCTGGATCCAAGCGGCAGCCGCCCGACAAAGCGCCAGCGGTCATTCCGCCTGGGGATTATCAACCGGGTTTCTGTCCAATACCATTGGCGATTTGTCCTATCGGGCCTTTATTCTAACCGGGAGCGCCATGATACGCCTGGATTCATCCCGAATTAAAATCGGCGTCGCCGTTCAAAATTTTGGTTGGGTTCAGTCTTCATCGTCATGGCGTCAATTACCGGGGCAGGTGGAAATTACGCTTAGCCGCGCCTTGGCGCATTTGCCTTTGGATCTGTATCTGGATGGGCGCTGGGTCGCTGGTCGGTCTACCTACGGACTGGGAGGTGTGTTTCAAATCAATCCCATGCTCCAGTTTATGATCGGTACTTCTTCAAACCGGTTGCTCCAAATGCCGGGTGACGGTTCCGTTGCCGATATTATTGCCGATACGGGTT
>JAADFQ010000010.1 GCA_013152835.1 FCB group bacterium | reverse complement strand
GTTCAACAATGAGATCGCTTCACTCCGTTCGCGATGACACACCTACTTTTATTTTTTCCTTTTGAGATTGTCATTGCGAGGAACGAAGTGACGAAGCAATCTCCCAAATCTGAACAAGATCGTTTTTTCACAGACGTTTATATCAATAAATTTTCTCATGGAAAAATTGTATTACGTATACATCATGACTAACCAGTGGAACACGGTTTTGTATACGGGGATGACCGGAAATCTGGAACAGCGTGTTTGGTCACATAAAAATAAAACTAATCCCAAATCCTTTACCGCCAGGTATAATTGCACTAAACTGGTGTGGTACGAAGAAACCAATGATGTATTTGCAGCTCTTGAAACAGAAAAGATAATAAAAGCCGGATCAAGGAAAAAGAAAATTCAAATGATAAACGATATAAACCCAGATTGGGAAGACCTGGCAAAAAATTGGTTTTAAACCAGCTTCATAACAATGTATCCAAATAGGTTTATCCAAATTGGTTCAGATTACTTCTTATCGCAAGCATTGAAGGTGTAAGCAATTTTCCTGAGATTAATGAGATCGCTTCACTCCGTTCGCGATGACACCCATGCTTTTGCGTAATGAGTAATTATTTAATGATCCTGTCTCCGGTTTTACCTGCCGAAGTCCGATTCATCGGAACGCAGGCAGGCTCCTCCGGACTCCGTTTTGATTGGGGAATGAAAGAGCGGATAGCGTTTAAATCAGTTTATTCTCTATTGCTTTATTCACCGCCTGCATTTTGTTATTCACATCCAGTTTACGATAGATGTTTTCCAGGTGTTTTCGAACCGTAGAGGGAGAAATGAATAGGTTGGCGGAAATTTCCCTGTATTCCAGACCCTGACGTATTTGTTGAAGGACATCGATTTCCCGTTCGGTCAAACCGAAATCTTCCGACTTGGACGTTTTGGCGCGATCGGGATTACGAAGCAGTTCCAGGGATTTGGCCATGACCGATTCGGACATGGATGCACCGCCGGCGACAACGGCACGAATCGATTCGATAACCTTATGTGGTGGTTCATCTTTCAATAAATATCCCATGGCCCCGGCATTCACAGCATCATAGATCCGTTGCTCATCATCAAACACGGTTTGCATGAGAATTTTTATTTGGGGATGTTTTTCCCTGAGGAAACGCGTAGCCTGGATTCCATCCATACGGGGCATTTCAATATCCATTAAAACTACATCAACCGGACCGCTTTGATCCAATAGCTCCAACAGTTCTTCCCCGTTCGAGGCGATGAATATCAGCTCAATATCCTCAGGAAATAACTCCAGTTTTTCCTTAATGGATTGGGCCAGAAAAGAATTATCTTCGGCTATGGCAACGCGTATTTTCATATTTCAATAAAATAGTTTTCGGGTGCAAAACTAAATATAAGCTAAGGCGGCAACAATACGGCATATGCCTAATTAATGCCCAGGCGACACAGGATTTCCGTTCCTGTTGAATTGCTGGTGACGGAAAAACTTCCCCCGATTTGTTCGCATCTTCGGGACATATTCTCCAGGCCATTCCCCCGTTTCCCATTCTCCGGATCGAATCCATTTCCATTATCTCGGATTTTCATAATCAATTGCCCGTCCATTACATCAAATTGGATCCTGATCCGTGTACAGGCCGAATGCTTCAATGCATTTTGAAACGCTTCCTGTGCAACCCGGAACAAATTAATCATTTGGATGGAGGTCAGTGGTATCGTTTCAGTACAATTGTTAATTATTTCCATTTTTATGGATTCAAACGATTCCCTGAACTGAAGGCTTATCTGATTCAGTTTCAGAACCAATGTTTCCAGGGAGGCCTCCTTGCTGCGCATGGCCCAGATCGTATTGCGCAGTTCGTTCATGGTGTTCCGACCAAAAATGGACAGGTTTTTAATTTTTTTCCGGATATTCGGGCGGTCATTAATCAGGAAAGACAAATTATCCAGGGAACTGATTAGAAAAGTTAATTGGGATCCAATATTATCGTGTAATTCCCGGGAAATCCTCAATTTCTCTTCAGAAATCTTCTGTTGGTATTGAACGCGTTTTATTTGTTCATCGATTTCCATCTGGTGGTTTATTCGCTTTATTTCCTGACGATAAAACTGATACACACCAATCACCAGCACTACCAGCAAGAGTAAAATAAGAGCTGAAATAATCAGCATCGAGTTCCGGTGATCAAGTTTCAACTTTTCCTCGGCCAGTTCGCGATCCTTTTTTTCAGTTTCATATTCGATTTGCAATTTTGCAATCTGAGAATTCGTCTCATAATTCACCAACGAATCCCGGTAGGCCTGGTATTGTTTTAGGTTTTGATAAGCGTTCTCAAAATCGTTTTTCTGTTGATAGAGATCGGCTAATTGTTCGAAACAATAGGACATCTGGTATTTATGTTCAAAAGCCAGGGGGGCATTGATTACCTGGGTATATTTTGCAATTGCCGAGTCCGGTTTTCCCATCCCACGATACAAATCTCCCCAGAGAACCAAATTGTACAGTTTACCAAATGCGTCCGAATTCTTTTCTCTGAAGCGGTCCGATTCTTCCAAATATTTCCGGGATTTTGCATAGTCTTTTTTTAAGGCGAATAATCCGGAGAGATTATTCAACGAATAGGGAACCCCGAGCGAATCACCCAGTTCCAGTTTCAGATCAAGGGCTTTGGTATAAAAAAACCGGGCGCTGTCCAGTTGACCATTCATTTCCTGTAGCACACCGTAATTATCATAGATGGCAGTTAAATACGAACGCAATCCTTTCGATTCGGCCATTTGCATTGCGGTTTTCATATAATGCAAGCCACGCTTTAGGTCCCTTCGTTTCATCTGATAGCCCAGTTCACTGTAGGCCGTAACCAATTCCTTGGTAGCATTCATGGATTCAAAGATCCGAATTGCTGTTAGGTAGGATTCCACGCTCTGTGCATATTGTCCGCTTAGGTATTGAGCCATTCCCAGATGGCGGTATGCCCTGGCTTCTCCCAGGGGATATCCCAGGGTTTGAGCCTCGTCGGCGTTTTGTTTAAATACCGATATGCTTTCTTCTATATTGGAGAAGACGGTGATATCATCAATCGCATTGATAGAGTCGATATGCGCCCTGTTTTGGGCGAAGATACCCGTCTGAATAAGGACCAGCATAATCCGGACAACGATATGCCGGAATTCGCAATAGTGATTTGGAAGGTTCGGATATTCCAATATTTTTCGCTCTTAATACGAATAATTTATGACACCTAACGGGTCTCTGATAAAAATTTCTTTTGGAAACTGACTTCACTTTTCATTAATTACAATGATGTGTTACCCGTAATCATGGATTAAATATTAACCAAGGAGTCATCAATTATGATGGAGAAAAAACGTTTGCTTATTATCGGACAATTCTCACTTTTCTTCGGTATTCTGGGCTTTTTAGTCAATACGTTTGTTTTGGAGAGCAATCATTACCTGGCCTTTATCACCGGAATTCTTTTGGGATTATCCTTTATTCTGAACTTGGTGTTTCTGACCCAGAAAAAAAGTGATTAGGCGGTTCTTGAACATAAGTGGGATTAGAGCGCAACGTAGTCGCTTTCCCCTGCTTTCTGAAGATATAAACAGAGGACTATTAAAGTATCATGGGAGTTTGTGGGGTTCTCCTGCATTGCATTTCGGTGAGCAGGCCAGACGGGATCCCTGCCAGCCCTCCCGCTGGTTGCCAGCCTGCCCCACTCCTTGAGTGGCTGGCAGGGGAGCAGGCTGGGAACCGACGACCTTCCCGATAGCCATCGGGACGCTCTCCCCTGCAACCTGAGGGATGTAAATAAAAAACCCCCGAATCATCAGGGGTTTGTGGAGCCAGACGGGATCGAACCGACGACCTCTTGAATGCCATTCAAGCGCTCTCCCAACTGAGCTATGGCCCCATTAAGACTTAAAAAAGCGGCGCAAAATTAGTACAATCCTGCGCCCGAAACAAGCCTACAGGTTCGTTAAAATATAGTTTGTGATTTTGGTGTACAAATGACGGGTTGTATTGCCACCGGATATCCTATGATTCCGGTTCGGGTAAAAGAAGACATCAATCTGTTTATCCTTTGCAATACATTCATTTATCATCTGCAAGGTATTTTGATAATGCACATTGTCATCGCCTGTACCGTGGATAATCAACAGCTTTCCTTTAAAGCGATCTACATAATTCAGCACATTGGCGCTTTCATAGCCGGCGGAATTGGATTCCAGGGTTCCCATGTATCGCTCTGTCCAAATCGTATCGTAGAGCCGGAAGTCGATAACCGGTGCCACGGCAACACCCATGGAAAAGAAATCAGCACCCCTGGTTAAACACAGGCTGGTGAGATAGCCGCCACCGCTCCAGCCCCAGATTCCGATCCGTTCGGGATCGACATATGGCAGCGTACGAAGATATTTTACAGCTTCCATATGATCACCGGCGGAATATTTCCCCAAATCTCCGTAGGACAGGTTTTTGAAGGCTTTTCCCCGGCCTCCTGTTCCCCGGTTATCCACTGAAAACAGGATGATTCCGTGCTGTGATAAAAGCTGATACCAGTACGTGCTGAACCCACTCCAATAGTTACTCACGACCTGGCTCCCGGGACCACCGTATCCATACATTAATACGGGATATTTTTTATTCGGATCAAAATCTCGTGGCAAGGTCATTTTTACATTCAGCAATGTACTGTCGTCGGTCGTGGCAATCTGGAAAAATCGGGGATACGTAAATCCGTATTTCTTAAAGCCGGATGTGTCCGGTTGCATAAGCACCTTTTGGAGGGTGCCGTCGGTTCGTTTTAACTGTGTTGTGGTTGGCTGGGCGGCGGTACTCCAGCGATCAATAAATAGTCGATGTTGGGGGCCGAACTGGACCGAATGCCATCCTTCTTCCGGAGTAATGGTCTGCAAGTCGGAACCATCCAGGCGTATTCGATCCAAACCCTGCCCGATTACCGAAGCCCGTTTACTGTAAAAATATATCCATCCGCCCTCTTCATCCACGGTTACAATCCGACTAACTTCCCAATCCCCGGATGTTAAGGGATTCATCGATTTACCGTCGGCTGTGATGTGGTAAATATGCCGGAATCCGGATTTTTCCGATGTCCACAGAAAACTTCCGTCGTTAAGGACGATAAGATCATCGGTGATATCGATCCAGGCCGGATCGTATTCTTCGTAAATCGTTTTAACTTTCCCGGTTTGCGCATCGGCTTTCAACAATTGGAGATGGTTTTGCAACCGGTTCAGCTTTGTAATTAACAGGTTTGCAGAAACTCCGGAATTCCCGGAATTCCCCGGAATCCACGATAAACGGGGATAATACACATCCGGACCGGATTCCAGTTTCATCCAGCGTTTCTTTCCTTTCCGAACATCAACCACAGCGATTTTCATACTCGGATTATCTTCACCCACTTTGGGATAATGAATGAACCTGGTTACCGGATATATTCCCATGTAGTCGATTAGTGGATAGGTTGGAACCTTGGTTTGATCTTCCCGCCAAAAGGCGATATAGTTTCCATCCGGCGACCAGCGATAGCCATCGTAGGTCCCGAATTCTTCTTCATACACCCAGCCAAAATGCCCATTAATGATATTCGGCGACCCGTCTTTGGTCAATCGCCGTTCCTTTTCCCTGACCAGATCGTAGACATAGAGATTATTATCTTTCTTTAGATAAGCCACCCGATTTCCATCCGGTGAAAATTTCACGTTCCGCACCCGGTCGCCGTTGGCGATGGGTTGAAGTGTTTTCGTATTCAGTGAGTAAATAACGGCAACCAGTGATCGCGAATGACGCCAGATTTTTCGCACATTTGTTTCCAGTAATAAACGTTCTTGATTATTACTGAAGCGCCACCTGGTATAGGCCAATACCGAATCGTCAACGGTTAAATCGTTCCCCCGTACCATGAGCAGAGTATCGCTCTGAAGGGGATCGACGGAATAAATGGATTTTCCGTTGATCGAATCCGTTTTGGTAAAGGCAAGTCGTTCTTCCGAAGGTAGCCAGCGGGCGCTGAAATATTTCCCGCGAAATGCGGCAGTAAATACATCATCCAGGGTTAAATCTTCGTATTGCTGTGCAACCGATATGGACGTAATCAATAAACAGAAAATTCCGAGTTTCTTTAACATATGACCTCCTTGCAACGTGCTAAGACCGATAAAAACATTTCGGATGTCAGACGGTGGGTGTTGACATTTCGCGGACTGGGATGGTAGGAACTGACCAAAACTTTCCCATCCGGTAATTCATTGATACCATCGTGCTGAAAGGGAAAATCTCGTTTCTTTATGGGAAACCGTGTTTGATAATAGGTCAGGACCCCGTTAAAGGCAATTCGTCCCAAAGCCAGGATGAGTTTCACGTTTGTCAGGGTTTCCAGTTCGCGGGTAAAATAGGGTCGGCATTGTGCCAATTCCACCGCTTGGGGTTTATCCTGTGGGGGGACGCATTTCAGTACGGCAGTCATATACCCCTGTCGCAGGATCAGACCGTCATTCCGTTCGATAGAATCCGGCAGGTTGGACAATCCGGATTGGAACAAGTGTTTGAATAAAAAGGATGCGGATTTATCACCGGTAAACACGCGGCCGGTTCGATTGCCCCCATGGGCGGCCGGGGCCAGCCCCACAATCATCCACGTGGCCTGTCGATCACCGTAACCGGGAACCGGTTTTCCCCAGTATGTCCAGTCCGCATATTGTTTCCGCTTGGCCGTCGCTACCGATTCCCGGAACGCCACCAGGCGTGGACAGGCACGACAGGTGAGCAGATTAGTTTCCGGGAATGTCAACGGTACTGGCGTCCCGACAATTTAATATGATCTTACCAAAATTTTTCCGGTCATGAATGTAACGATGCGCCGCCGCGGCATTGTCCAAAGGAAATTCCCGATCAATGACAACCGCCAATTCTTTCTCCCGTACTTGTTTCAGGAGTCCGGTAAGAATGGTGCTCAATTCGGTTTCCCGTTCCCAAAGATATCCCAGATGAAATCCAAAAACACCTTTATTATCTTGCATTAATTTTAATGGGTTAAATCTTGGTATTGCACGATATTCACGCAGGGCCTTAAACCAGTTTCTTTTCGGTGTTGCGGCCGTCGAAAACCCATACACGACCAATCGTCCCAGTGTATTGAGCAAGCGATAGCTTTGTTTCAGATTCCGTCCTCCGATGGGATCGAGAATTACATCAACACCCTTGCCTTCAGTAATAGTTTTAACGCGTTCAGGCAAATTTTCATTTTTCGGATCGATCAAATGCTCAACACCCATTTCCCGGAGACGTTCATGTTTCCATTGGGACGCCGTTCCGATAATGTATGCGCCGGCCTTTTGCGCCAATTGCAAGGCGGCAATGCCAACCCCACCGCCAATACCATAGATCAGGACAAAATCCCCTGAACGCAAGGCCGCCTGGCGGAAGAGCATAAGTTGGGCTGTTAGGAAATTAACCGGCAAGGCCACCGACCAGCGGTATTCGGATTCATCTTCCAGGAGTATAATTCGGGATCGGGGGATCGTGACGTGAGTGGAATATCCGCCGAAGGGTGTTAGAGCTAATACTGGTTTTCCCACCAGGGATGTTTCAACCCGGGAGCCGACTTCGATAATCGTTCCCGATACTTCGTAGCCGGGAGCAAAAGGCGGTTTGGGTGCGTTGGGATATAATCCGATCCGGCACATGATGTCGGCAAAATTGATACCGGCATAGTGAACTTCGATGGTGACTTCGTTTTCCCGGGGTTCTGCCAGGGGGAGATTAACCGATTGGAGTCGATCCGGGCCTCCGTAGGAAATAATTTGAACTTGGTGCATAAATAAAATTAACGCTTTTCAACTCAGATAACACCCTTAAGCCTTAAATTTGAACGAAGTTTGTAATCTGGAAGGATGGACGTTGATAATCCTTGAAAGACTGTCTAAATTCGCTCCCCTCTAAACAGACCATTTTATAAGGGAATCCTATGGCTTTAATGACATCCATGCGCAATCGAATGCACGTTGTTCTCTGGGCATTGCTCGTATTGTTCTTGCTGAGTATGACGGTTGGCGGACTGGTAGGTGGCGCGAACATTTTGGATAAACTGCTGGGAAAAGTTGATCCCCGCACGTCTATCGGTATGGTAAACGGTGAAAATATTTCACCGGATACATTTTCACAACTGGTTTCCAACCAACTGGAATCGTTTCGTCAGTCCGGTGAGGAAATCACTGATCTTGATCTGGCCCGGATTCGGGACAAGGTCTGGGAAAGTCTGGTTCAGGATGCGCTGATCAGGCAAGCCGTTAAAGATTGGGGTATCGAAGTCACCGATGACGAGGTGCTTTATCATTTAAAGAATAACCCCCCACCCTTTCTGCAGCAAAATCCGGCGTTTTTGACTAACGGCGTTTTTGATATGGAAAAATATACCCAGGCTGTGAATAATCCCCAGGGCAATGAATGGGCTCCCGTTGAGCAGTTCATGCGGAATACCTATTTACCCAGTTACAAGCTCCAACAGTTAATTTTGCAATCGGTTACCGTATCCGAGGCCGATGTTCGCGATGAGTATATGAAACGAAACGTGAATTTCACGATAAATTCGATCCACGTATCCTCCCGTTATTTTGATTCCGATTCCCTGAAGCCCACCGATGAAGCGATCCAGGCTGAGTACAATCTGCGCCGGGATGATTTTTATCGGGATGAACGGCGGGTGCTGAAACTGGTTACCTGGGAAAAGAAAGCTACCACGCAGGACACCAATGATATTCTGGCGGAAGCGGCAGATTTGATAGCACAATTAAAGAATGGCGCGGATTTCGCCAAACTGGCCGATGAATATTCGGAAGATCCGGGAAATCAGGTTTCTCCCGATAGCGGACGTGGTGGTTATCTGGGCTGGTTTGGCCGTGGTCAAATGGTTCCTGCTTTTGAAGAGGCGGCCTTTGGTGGTAATCCCGGCGATATTGTGGGTCCTGTTCTGAGCAATTTCGGATATCACATTATCAAAATTCATAACCGGAAGACGGAGGATAATGAGGAAAAGGTTGAAGCTTCCCATATCCTGCTCCGGATTGAAGTGAGTCCCCGTACCAAGGATCAACTCCGGAATGCAGCCAATCTGTTCAGTTACGATGCCCAGGATTATGGGTTTGATGCCGCGGTTGATACCCACCAGGTTCAACCCCGTGAATCCATGCCGTTTACTGAAGATGCCGTTTCTATCGGTGGTCTTGGCCCCATGCGTGCGGCAGTGCGTTTTGCATTCAATAATGAACCGGGAATTGTGTCCGATCCTTTTGAAAATGACCAGTTTTATGCCGTTGTAACCCTGGATTCCATCATTGCACCCGGACCTCGTCCCTTGGAAGAAGTCAAACCCACCCTGATTCGAACGTTGAGCGATCAAATCGTACACGAAAAAGCGTTACAGGTAATTCAGGCGTTACGAGCCGAAATCGATCAGGGGAAAACCTTCCGTGAAGTAGCCGGTGAGAATAAGAAGCTCGAAGTTTCTTTCGGGGATTCGAAAAATTTAACCCAGGGATTTCGCAATGTGGGTCGTAGCGATATGCTGATCGGTGCGTTGCTGAATGCCAAGCCAGGCGATGTAATCGGTCCGGTCCGGACGATCCGCGGGTATGCGTTGGTCGAGGTTGTCAAAGTTCCGCAGGTTGATGAAAAGGACTACGAAGCCCAAAAGCCAACAATTCGGAAACGCCTCTTGGCCTCACGACAAAATAAAACCTACTCGGACTGGCTGGAAGCGCAACAAAAAGCCGCCGAAATTATCGATAACCGGACATTTTATTATTAAGCTCATTTGAGTTTCCAGAACGGGTTGCGTCTTCCGATTCAACCCGTTTTTTTTCACCAAATCGATGGACGATTGATCCGGGCTGCCTAAATTTCCCCATGTTAATATTCGAGATCAGGTCCATGATCACTTCCATAACCACCAATGATTCCAACTTAATGAGGAACCTATGATTCGCTTTAGCAAACGTCAATTAAAAATACCACAAATGAGCCGACCGGTTTATATGGTTACTGGCGGAATGTCCAAATTCGGACGGGCCATTCCGGAAAAGAGAACTGAAGAACTGGTAATTGATGCCTTCCGAGAGGCGGCTCGGTTTATCGATATATCACCGGCAGAACTGAAACGGTACATCCATACGGCCTATTACGGACATTTCGCCGACCATTTTGGTGATCAACTGTTAGGAGAAGCATTAATTCACGACCGTCTGGGATTGGATCCGCTCGGTAATGTGGGAATTAAAACCGGCGGCGCGACGGGTGGCTCCACCCTTTGGGAAGCCTTTAAAACCGTAGCTTCCGGGTATTCGGATTGCGTATTGGCTATGGGTTGGGAACGTATGGATGAAGTTCCCACCGATGAGGGGAACAATTATATCGCCTCCGCGGCGGATAAGGACTGGGAAACGCCGCTGGGACATATTTATACCGGTTATTATGCTGTGATGGCGCAAAAATACTGGCAGGTCTTTGGAAAGTCCGAGGAATCTTTCCGACGCACAATGGCCGAAATTGCCGTAAAAAACCGCGGTTATGCCCGAATGAATCCTCACGCCCATGGTGCGATGGATATTACCGTGGAAGACGTTTTAA
>JAADFQ010000009.1 GCA_013152835.1 FCB group bacterium | reverse complement strand
AGGCGGACGCTCTTCAGCTATGCAATAATTCCTTTTCATCACAGGAATCACATTCAAACTGGATGGTTACGTGATTAATTCCGAATCGATCGTGCAGAATTTCTCCGGTAGTTTCCAGGAGTGGTTTGGTTTCGCTTACCAGGCGATCGGCGACGTCCAAATGGGCTTCAAAATGAATATCCTGCTCGTCTAACTGCCATAAATGGACATGGTGGATATTGTTTACTCCCTTCACGGTCAGCAGGGCATTATTGATATCCTTAATGGACAGATGGGACGGGCTGGCCATCAGGACAATCTCCAGAGCTGCCTTGAGAATCTGGTAGCTTTCCCTGGTAATATAAACGGAAATGAGCACCGTCAGCAGAGGATCAACCCAGGTAATGTTCCAGAAGTAAATTGCCGTTCCGCCCAGAATCACACCCACACTGGATACGGCATCGCTCAGCAGGTGAAGATAGGCGGAGCGGATATTCATGTTTTCTTTGGCTCCCGGACGTAACAGGAGCGTTCCGACCGTATTGGCGATCAGTCCGATCGTGGCAACAGTGATCATCAACCGCGCTTCAATCGGCTGTGGTGATACAAAGCGGTTATAGGATTCCACCAAAAGATAGAAACTGATGGCGACCAGCACACCGGCGTTGATGATGGCCGCGATGATTTGAGCACGCTTGATGCCAAAGGTGAAGTGGGCGCTCTTGGGTTTTCGCTTCAGGCGAATGGCGATGTAGCTGATCACCACCGCGATGCCGTCGCTGAAATTATGCAGAGCGTCCGAAATCAGGGACAAACTGCCGGATAACAGGCCGCCGATGATTTCGGCCACGGTTATGGTCAGATTCAGAATCAGGGTGATCAGCAGCCGGATTCCGGATACTTCCCCGTTTGTTTCGTGATGATGATGACTCATGTATTTCCCTTAATTATCCTACCATGCCGTGGTTACGTTGCTGATCAGAAATATTTTTTCCGAAACCAAAGGGATACGTTCACCAGGCCAATCAACGCAGGAACTTCCACCAAGGGGCCGATCACGGCGGCGAATGCTTCTCCGGAATTGATTCCGAATACCGCCACGGCTACCGCAATCGCCAGTTCAAAATTGTTACTGGCGGCGGTAAAGGATAGGGTCGCCGTTTTCGGATAGTCTGCTCCCGCTTTTCGGCCCAGATAAAAAGACACCAGAAACATGATTACAAAATAAAACAGGAGCGGGACGGCGATTCGGATCACATCCAGGGGAATTTTCACGATGTAGGCACCTTTCAGGGAAAACATGACTACAATCGTGAACAAAAGGGCGATCAGGGTCAGGGGACTGATTTTGGGAATAAAGATATTCTGGTACCAGTCCCGGCCTTTGAGGGCAATCAGCGAAAACCGGGTCCCAATGCCGGCAAGAAACGGAATCCCCAGGTAGATAAAAACGCTTTTGGCAATTTCACCGATCGTTACATCCACGGTCATACCTTTCAACCCGAACCAGGTTGGCAGAACAGTGATGAATACATAGGCATAGACCGAGAAAAACAGGACCTGGAAGATAGAATTGAAGGCCACCAGTCCCGCCGCATATTCCGTGTCGCCCCGGGCCAGTTCATTCCACACGATGACCATGGCGATGCAACGGGCCAGACCGATCAGGATCAGACCGGC
Organism: FCB group bacterium; assembly: GCA_013152835.1. GTDB lineage: Bacteria > Fidelibacterota > Marinisomatia > Marinisomatales > J089 > J089. The sequence goes on along the minus strand of JAADFQ010000009.1, from coordinate 8,534 downwards.
CATGTATTCCGGATAACCACGCAGAAAAATGATTGCCAGCGCAAACATGAGGAGCGGTCCGATCACCCAGTTTTGTATCAGGGAGATAGTCAGGATTTTCCGGTTTCGGAAGACTTCGCCCAATTCCTCATAACGGACTTTTGCCAGGGGTGGATACATCATGAGAATCAGTCCGATGGCAATGGGCAGGTTCGTGGTTCCGGTCTGAAACCCATTCCAGAAATCCACAACTCCGGGATAGAGGTAGCCCGAAAATACACCCAGGAACATGGCCAGGAAGATCCATAACGTCAGGTAACGGTCCAGGAAATGCAGATGTCGGGATATTCCGCGCATTTATCCGTTCGGAAAATTCATTGCCCGAATACCGGAAAATCCCGTATTCCGTGGTTGAGGATTATATTTGATCCGGTTCATGTGTCTGATTCAATTCTATATTTCGTGATGTAGCGAATTTATGAGTTAAATTATTCGTAAACGTGACACCGGGTCTGGTGATCAATCGCCCGGGCGGTTTCCCGATCGATACGGATTTGTTCATCATCCGGAATCCAGGTTCTGATAAGCGGTAAAAGATGGCGGACATATTCATTGGTGTGATCTCTGTTCAGGCGATAGTTCACCCATTTTCCTTCTTTATCACTCACGATAAATTCGGCATCCCGCAGGATGGAGAGATGTTTGGATACGGTAGAAGGAGCGAGTTGCAGGACGTCCGTAATTTCGCAAACACAGAGCGGTTTCGGTTCCAGGACTTTCAATATCCGCAGGCGATTGCTGTCGGAAAGCGCTTTAAATGTATTAACCAGGTTGTACATAATGTTCTTCAGGTCATTTCGTGAACCGGCGAAATATAAACACTTTATTTATCGGGCGTCAACACCTGTTGTGGATATTGTATACTAAAAATTCATTTGGGACAGCACTGAAACTAAAGACGAATAAAGCGCTCAATTCAGAATGCTGTCCGGTACTGAATAGCGGAAGGACTAACAATTGCTTTTTAGATATCGTTGCGGTAAAATTCAGCCAATCAGTTTGGGGAGGGTACCAAATGAAAAATAATATTGTTCAGGGCGTATTGCTGGGCGCGGTTGCAGGGATTCTTGACGTAATACCCATGGTGTTGCAGGGATTAACCTGGGATGCCAATCTGGGCGCATTTTCACTTTGGGTCGTCACCGGATTTTTTCTGGCCACTTCCGACCTGTCCCTTCCTTCCGCATTAAAAGGCGTGGTAATCGCTCTGCTCTGCCTGCTGCCCAGCGCATTTCTTATCGGTTGGAACCATCCGCTTACATTGATCCCGGTAGTCGTGATGACCGTCATTCTGGGGGCCTTACTCGGTTTCAGCCATGAACGGTTGTCCAACTGAGAAATTTGACTATCGTTTTCTGAATTCCGCTTAATGATTCTACAATAATGGCCGGCAAAAACCAGATGGAAACACCGGAAGAAAGAATCAACCGGATTACAAAAGAGCGAATCTCTGTTCAGCCCTACGATCCTGCGTGGCCGGAAATGTTCCAGCGTGAAAAAGCACATCTTTTCAACAGTCTGCCCAATGATATTATCAGGAGAATTGAACATTTCGGGAGTACGGCAGTTCCGGGCTTGTCGGCCAAACCGATTATCGACATGCTGATTGAAGTATCCTCGCTGGCAGAAACCAGGGAAAAAATTGTCCCCGTTCTGGAATCGCAGGGATACGATTATTTTTGGCGACCGGCTTTCGGGGATACGATTCCACCGTTCTATGCCTGGTTTATAAAACGCAATCCACAGGGCCATCGGACTCACCACATTCACATGATTGAAAACAACGCCAGTTTTACCGAATTGTGGGACCGGCTGCTTTTCAGAGATTATCTCATTGAGTTCCCGGAAACTGCCCGGGAATACGAAAGGTTGAAATTCCGCCTGGCCGGTGAATTTTCAGGTGACCGAATCGCCTATACCGAGGGCAAGACCCGATTTATAACGCGTATTACCAAAAAGGCGGGTATTTATTATGGGTAAGTACCACAATTTCCATGGAACGATCTTGAAGATCGAATAATCCCTTTCCTGTTTCGCCGCGGAATCTGTTTCCAAAGATGGACGGGATCAAGTAGTATCCGGCCGTTGTTTGGTCCATAGTATTCGAAATAAATAGAATCTCATCATTATGCTTATCGATTCCCATTGCCATCTTTATCTTCGGGATGATCCGAAGGAAATCCCCGCTGTTCTGGAACGCTCCCGCGCGGCGGGAGTCAGCGCCTGGCTTTGTCCGGCCATTGATCTGGCGTCGGCCCGGACCTGCACGGATCTGGCGCGCACTCACGATTTTTTGTATGCGGCGGCCGGTATTCATCCCAATTATACGGCGGAAGCATCGGAGGGCTGGCAGGATGAACTGGTCAATTTTCTCAAACTTTCTGAAGTGGTGGCTGTGGGGGAAATCGGTCTGGATTATTACCGGGAACATTCGCCCTTTGATACCCAGCGAAGCTTTTTCCGGGAACAACTGGCGCTGGCCGGGGACGCGGATTTACCGGTGATTGTCCACAATCGCAACGCGGATGAGGATACCGCGACGCTGATCAAAGATTCCGGTGTACGGCACGGCGTGGCACACTGTTTTTCCAGCGAATGGGCCGCGGCGCGGAAATTCCTGGATTTGGGTTTTTATATTTCCTTTGCGGGCAATCTTACGTTTAAAAACAGTCCCTTACCGGAGGTGGCGGCGCGGGTGCCCCTGGATCGCACGCTGGTGGAAACCGATTCGCCCTTTTTGAGTCCGGCGCCTTTCCGGGGCAGGCCCAATGAACCGGCACGCACCCGACAAGTAGCGGAAAAACTGGCGGAAATTCACGGAGTTCCCCTGGCGACGGTGGTGGAGCAAACACGCAGGAATACAGTGGACCTATTTCGATTGCCCCTGAGCTGACCCGCACACCGGGAAGGAGCCCATGGCGGGACTTACAACTTATTTTTTGCGAGCAAATCTACCGATGAAACCGACGATGAGGAAAATGAAGCCCAGGGGCCAGACCGCCGGATTGGGATAAATGACCAGTCCCATGATCACCCAGACGGCGCCAAGGACGATAAAGATGTCGTTCTTTTCTATTTTTTTCATGATATAATGTTTATCCGATATTGGTGGTTCTTATTAACAGAATCGCTTTCGATTTTGTGAAAGGGTCCTTCATATGACGTATCGTGGCGTGAAATGGTTGTCGGGATTATTCAGATCCGGGTACTTCCCGGTACTTTGAGGTCATTATTTATCCCGATATGGAGAAAACCACCCCGATGGATATCGTGGGTGGATGAATCCTTTTCTATCATCCCGGGATCGGGATGTCGCCCCGCAAGGGCGTCGTTATTTTACCGGTACCACAGGTTTTTCCAGTAGGGCCCCATATTTCGTTGAATAAACCTTTTTAAAGTAATCGTAGTAGTTTTCGGATGGCCCGAATTCACTTCGTAACTGATCCCGCGCATAGTTTCTTTCCTGTGTATTGCCAATTACGGATAGGGCGGCATATAAATATTTCAGAAACTCAGTTTGTTCGGCGGCGGTAAACGTTTCGAATTGATCTTTCCCCATGAAACGGAAAACTCCCTTAAACAGGGATCGGTGGTTGTAGGCGGCCGGATCTTCCATAATCCGGTGCATAAAGGTTCCGTCTTTATACCAGACCAGTATTGAATCACGAACCGGATCAAAATCAATCGGAATTCCCGTTTCAGGATCGCTGAAAGTACAGGATCCCACTTGTCCCGGGATATCCACGGTGATTTCCGGTGTAATTCCGGTGAATAAATAAATCAGTTTCCGGGCCACGGTTTCGAATTCATCACTCGAATAGTACTGAAAATTTTTATCCCGCAACAGGTTTAAATTGGCGGCGGCGGGGATGCTTAACAGGGGCGGTTCTTCAATATTCACATCTTCCGCATCCGGCATGATATAAAAATAATCGGAAAAGAAACCGGAATAACTCTCCGCATCGATTAAGGAATTTTCCCTGGTAACCAGTGTCGGCTCCGCCACCAGGCTGTCAATCCCGGATTGCACGGTAAACGCTGAATATTGATTGTTCAGGTAATAACCCAGTGTGTGAGCATACAGAGTTGTGTCGATATCATAGGCATCGATTATCTGAAAATCCGTGTCGGTAAAGGTCCATTTTTTTAACGTATGCGCATTGCCGATAATAATAATAAAAACGGCATCCGGATTGGATTCCACTTCATGTTTAATCGAGGTAAAGGAAAGGTAATCCCGAAAGAATCTGGAATAGGCATATTGAATAACCATCGGAGCGGTAGATTCCAGATTCGGGATTTTTTTCAGGGAATCATCGGAAATGTCGACTTCGGAGGGCAGCACATATTTTTCCGACTTTTCATCGTAAAAATGATAGCTGTTTTCATATCCGAAAACAGTAAACCTGCCGGGTTTCCGGTCGATAATATCGCTGTAAAACAGGTATTCATTTAAACGTCGGGTGGAAAACAAGCCCCAGGCTCCGGGGCAAATCGTGGCAAACCGTTCGACTTTATCATATTCATTGTTTCGTACCCGTGCAAAATTCTGATCAAGATTATCATGTTCCAGGCCGATGAACAGTGTCTTCGGATTATCGGTTTCCGCCCAACGTTTTATCAATCTCAAAGGCAGTTGTATCGCATCGTAGGAATCATGGGACAGGCATTCGGGAATAACCAGCACCCGGTTTATGGAAAGCTGTTCCAGAAGGAAATCCTCCAGGGCTGTTCCGGTTAAGCCTGCTGATATATCCGGGTAGTTCTGGCTTCGGGCAATAAACGGCAAAAGGCACAAAACCAGGAGGAATATTTGGGCTGAGTTTTTACGGATGGTCATCTGAACTTATGATTCCGATACGGCACCGGGGTCGGGTTTATCTGAAATGGTAATAGCTATTTCATTCCTAACTTTTTATCCCGTTCCAGGAGGATAATCGCTTCTTTCAAACGCTTTTGTCTGGTCACGTCTTTTTTGGCATTGATAAGCCAGAGGATATACTGTTTTCTATGGCTCGGTGCCAGATTCTTGAAATTTTCCCATGCTTTCCGGTTTGCCCGCAGTGCGTGTTCCATGCCCGGAGGGAGGTTGATATTCCGGGCCGCCCGGGATTTTAAAAACTCCTGATCATATTCTTTTCTCTGTTCAAAAACGGCCCGTCCCGCGCTGGTCATCTTTTTCTCTGCGATCATTTTTTCGGCACGCTTGATGTTAAGCGGGGACCACCGACTGGTTTTTTTCCGCGGTGTGAATTTATGGGTATATTTTTCATCATCAATTCGTTTTTTAATGCCGTCTATCCAGCCGAAACAAAGGGCTTCTTCCACGGAATCGGGATACCCAATACTCTGTTTGCCGGTATGCTTTTTGTAATAGACGAGCCAGATTTCTGTTTCCGTGGCGTGGTTTTTCCGGAGCCAGGCTCTCCATTGATCACGATTTTTTACCTGCAATAATTTCACGCTCTGGCTGCCTTACGCAAAATTTACGTCCGGTAAATCGTATTTAGCAGAAGTCCAAAACCGGTTTCGTACCATGTTCATTGACGGACTCGTCCGGTTTGTAAATCGCCTTGAGGCACACCTTCCCATTCCACGAAATGGCTACATTCGGCAATTGCCAAGCGGTGAATAGCAGTTAGGTGTTCGGTGATGCGGTACACGGTTAATTGTATGTGGATCTTAATCGCCGGCCAGCAGGGCTTTGATTTCTTCGTAAGAGAAATAGCTTTTCTCTTTTTTGAGATTTTATAAAACCTCGATAAGTTGATTCTTTTTTGAAATATAAATTTTCATATTATTCCACTCATTTGGGTTCTACGATTATTGAGTTCTTAATTTTCTGCACTTTTGAAAAGCGGGTCATGGTCTCCTGTTAAATTTGTTCAGGAAAAAAGCAAATTAAAGGAGAAGAATCTTGACCCAGGGAAAGAATACACAGAATCGAATAGATAATCCAGAGTTTTTGAAGGAAATAATTCAGTAGCATTTCTGGCAGTGGCTACAATGGTTGGGTTATGAGCAGGCGTGTGGCTCCAGCTTCAAACCATTTTCAGGAATGAATCAACGGGTCGTCTCAAGGATACCGGAGCGGGATATTCGCTACCTAAATACCCTACTCGTAATAAAAATTGCGGTATTTGAGAAATTCCTAAATTATGTGCAATTTCATTTTTAAAGGGAAATTCTTCCAGGGCCTGTGACATTGGATGAATGGCAATATTTCTTGCGCTGGCTCGTAATAAAATTTGCTCCAGAATTCGGCCTGTTTCGATCAATTCTCCGGGATCAGAGTTCGGGGATGTAATCACGATCCAACCACCGTGTTGCGCAAGTTGCTCTTTGACTTTTTTCAATGTTTGCCGTTTAAAACTATCCGAAGTCACCTGTTTTTCATTATAGAAAGTTCGAACGATAAAGCCCGGTAAACCGGTAATATCCATGCCGGCCGGTGTTAATCCGTCTTTCTTCTCCCGGGCTTCCTCATTTGACCAGCGAATCCATTTTGCCAGTTCGATTTGAGTAGCCTTTCGATTCACCTGGGTTTCATTGGCCGAATAGGTTACATCATCAATGATTCCGGATTGGGCCGAATTTATCGGGTAGTAATTTGCTTCGGCAGTATTTGAAATACAGCTCTGAATATCCGCTTCGGAAAGCTCCTGTTTTAAAAAACCACTCCTGATCGTTCTTCGTTTGGCCATCACCTGAAGATTCTTTTCTTTTCCGGACGATTTTGAAAAACTTCCGGAAATTACATGTAAGTCCGATGTTGATTCGGAAATAACCTCATACGCCAAATCCATTCCCAAAGAACGTGCGGAAAGGATTAAATTTTCCAGAAAGGCACCCATACTCAAGTAGGTTTCCCGATGTTCCGGATCTACAGCCGGCAGCCAGGATTCCGCGTTAATTTTTATAATGAATTCATCCTTACTATTCAATTCGACTAGCCACGGTTGGGTATTATGTCCACTGGGAGCTAAAGAAGCGTAATAGAATATTTTTTGCCACAAGCTTAAAGCGGAATTATCCGGCCATTTACGGATCGGTATTCGGACATAATTACCGCAACCATACAGGAATAAGCCTATCGATGCGAAGGTCGCATTTTTAATGAATTTACGTCGTTCTATTTCCATGCGCTTCTTTTGCTATTTGCCAACGGTTTATGTATGAAGCGTTGGGCATTTTCTATTTTTACTCAATATTCACGCTTTTCTTGTCGTCAGTCTTAAAATCAAATATCCCACAATTCCCGAAATTATTGAGCCGATAATAATTCCTACTTTTACCGAGTTTATGCTTATCAAATCTCCAGAAAAAGCCAAATTATCTATAAAAATAGACATTGTAAACCCAACACCGGCAATCGATGCAATTCCTAAGATTTGTTTAAAGTTAACGCCTGAAGGCAATTCAGTTATTTTAAGTTTTATACCTAAATACGAAAACAGGGCTACGCCTGCAAATTTACCAACGAATAAACTAATTGCTATATTAATCATTAAGGCAAAATTAAAATCATAGTTGGTGCTTATGACAACACCTGCATTTGAAAAAGCAAATACGGGTAATATAAAATAAGCAATTAAGCCATGGAGTTTGTTTTCGAGATATTGTAACGGTGAGCGAACTTCAAATGATAAATCATCTAAATGATCTATATACTTCAATTCGTCTTTGGTAAGTAAATGGTTTTCATCTTCATCAGATGCGTTCATAATTTTATTTGAAATTGAATTAAGCTGATTCGAAAATGATTTTACGTTCAGCCTTCTTTTAATAGGAATAGTAAATGCTAAAAGAACGCCTGCAATTGTTGGATGTATTCCTGATTTTAAAAATAAGAACCAAATAATAATTGCTAAAATGATACCTATCGGGAATGAATACTTTTTTTTGTAAAAAAGTAATCCTAATAAGGCAATAAGCGTAAGTCCGTATAGTATGAAAAGCCAATTAATATTTACACTATAAAAAATAGCAATAACAAGAACCGCTGCAATATCATCGATAATAGCAAAAGCTGTTAAAAAGATTTTCAGGCTTAAAGGAACCCGTTTTCCTAAAGCACTTACAATTGCCAATGCAAATGCAATATCCGTTGCCATTGGTATTCCCCAACCTCTCACGGTTTCAGGGTTTTGATTTAATATCAGATATAAAACGATAGGCACTAAAACACCGCCTAACGCGGCAACCAATGGAAAGGCCGCTTTTTTAACCGTATTAATTTCGCCAATTAATAATTCTCTTTTCAGTTCAAGACCAATTAAAAAGAAAAAGATTGCCATTAAACCGTCATTAATCCAAAGTATTAGTGGTTTATTTAATTCAAAGTCTTGAAAAGAAATTCCGATTTTATAGTGCCATAAACGTTCATAATATGAACCATACGAAGAATTAGCCCAAATTAGAGCCATAATTGTTGCCCCAAAAAGTAACATTCCTGCTAAGCTTTCTGTTTTCACAAATTTTTGAAATGCTGAAAG
>JAADFQ010000008.1 GCA_013152835.1 FCB group bacterium | reverse complement strand
CGCGATCCGGATATCAATTACAACCTGGAATTGGTGAATGCCCGTGTACCGGATCGCATCGAATTACCGGATACCATCTTCATTGTACAATGGTATCGCGCGTTCAAACATCAGGTTACTCTCAACGATTTATTAACCCTGGGAAGCACCCTGTTGTTGTTTGCGGGACTGTTTATTTTGTTGCGAACGCGAATCACTCGATATCGCAGGTTGCTGACGGGAAGCGCCGTCCTGTTGACTTTACTCTCGGTTGGAATCCATGGGATCGCCCTGGATAAATATTGGGAGCTTACCGACCGCCGGGAAGCAATCGTGGTCGAACCGGAGATATCGGCCTTCCCCGCACCATTGGAGCGGGCGGAAACCGTCCAATTCAAACTGCACGAAGGCACCAAGGTTGAGATTCAGCAATCCCAGCCGGGGTGGGTGGAAATTATCCTTCTGGACGGAAAAAAAGGATGGGTCAGAACTCATTCGGTAATGATGTTGTAATTTCGGGTAATGAAAAAGCGAATTTCAACACGTCATACAACAAAGAACGCATTCTTCTGGATCATTCTGTCCCTGTCCGTAATGATTTGGGCCCAGGATAGCGCTAATCCCCAAGTTCCGGTGACCATTAAATCCGTGCCTCCGAAATGGCCGATTCTGATTAACCCGGTGATTGAATTCCCCAAGGCCAAAACCGAAACCAGTCAGAATCGTGATGTTGAACGATTGGTGAACGGATTCCGGGTTCAGGTCCTGGCCACCCGATCCTCAACCCGGGCAGATGATTTAAAGACAACCCTGATCCAAAAAACATCCCTGCCGGTATATATATTTTTTGAATCTCCCAATTATAAAGTCCGGGTGGGCAATTATCTTATTACCAGAAAAGAGGCGGACAAAGCTCAAAAGACGATTCGGGCCCTGGGGTACAAGACGGCCTGGGTGGTGCAATCACGGATTGTCGTCAAGGAACCTTGATTATTCGTAATGCCGCAGGCCATTATTCACCTGGACCTGGATGCTTTTTTCTGCTCTGTAGAATGTCTTAAAAATCCCGATCTGAAGGGTATCCCGATTGTCGTCGGCGGTTCTCCCGATAAACGAGGCGTTGTGGCTGCTGCTTCCTATCCCGCGCGAAAGTTCGGAATCCGTTCCGCTATGCCCATGGCGCGTGCCGTGCAACTTTGTCCCGATTTGGTTATCGTACCGCACCATTTTGGTCTGTATAAAACCTACTCCCGGGTTGTGATGGGACTGTTGAAAAAAACCGCACCGGTGTTCCGACAGAATAGTATTGACGAAGCCCTCATGGATTTTACGGACCGGATTGAAGCCTGGGAAGATATCATCCCCGTCGGCAAACGATTGCAGAGAACCATCCGGAACGACATTGGATTGCCGGCTTCCCTGGGAATCGGACCCAGTCGAATCGTAGCCAAGATTGCCTCTGATTTTGAAAAACCGAACGGATTCACGGTTGTTCCCCCGGGGGAAGAAGAAGCCTTCCTGGGCGCGCTTGCGGTGAGTAAAATACCGGGAATCGGTCCCCGGACGGCGGAAAGACTAGCCATGTTGAACATCCGGACGGTATATGAATTACGACAAAAAAGCGAAATGGAATTAACGCGGTCTTTCGGAAAGTTGGGTCATGCAATGTGGTTGTGGGCCCGGGGCCGGGATTCGGGGAGCCTGAATCCTGATCGGGGGTTGAAATCCGCCAGCCGTGAACGGACATTTGCCACGGACATCAATAACGGCGCCCGGTTGGAAACGGTTTTGTCCGAACTGTGTGTAACGATTAGTAAGCAATTGCAGAAGAAAAACCTGGTGGCCGGAACAGTTTCGATTAAGCTCCGTGATTCCCGGTTTAATACTCGTACCCGCCAGATGAAATTAAATCCGCCCCGGAATGAGGTGGAGGTTCTGGAAAGAGCGGTTTTAAAATTGTTCCGGGAGCATTGGGAACCGGGCGAACCTTTACGCTTGATTGGCGCCGGTTGCGGCCGGCTTCAGGAATTGCCGGAACAACTTGGATTGGGATTTTGATCCCGATATGGAGAAAACCACCCCGATAAATATCGAGGGTGGATGAATCCTTTTCAATCATCCAGGGATCGGGATGTCGCCTTTATAGGCGTACTGTGTCAGATACCACGGGATTTTCCCGTGCCTGCACGCCATAGTGCGTTTTGGCACGCAGGCGTGGGGCTCCATTACCAATTCCGGATTCACCGGATATGGAGTGATTCGTAGCGTTATCGCCGTAAATGATAGACGCGCCAATACCGGGAAAAGGTAGGTGCGATTCATAACGCGGGTTGCAAATTGCAATTTACGGTCTCTCAGATTTTCCATATTCCTTACTAAAAATTCAGGAAATCTTCAGTTGAATTGACAGCATGTATCCGGTAGTTTCATCCCGGAGGAAAAGAAGACAATGCGGATTCTGTTTATTGAGGACGAATGGAAGGTCGCCCGGGCGGTGGCCGAAGGATTGGAGCGAGAAGGCTATCAGATAGAGCTGGCTCACAACGGCGAGGAGGGTTTCTTCCTGCTCAATTCCCGGAAATTTGATTTGTTACTATTGGATTTGATGCTCCCGGGACGAGACGGGTTGGAAATCCTGAAAACGATTCGCTCCCAGGGAATGACCCTGCCAACGCTGATTCTAACGGCCCGTGATACCCTCGAGGATCGGGTGGTCGGACTAAACAGCGGCGCCGATGATTACCTTACGAAACCCTTTGCTTTCCCCGAACTTTTAGCCCGTATTCGGGTATTGCTGCGCCGGGGTCGGGGAAAAGACATTCTCCGGTTTCAAGTGGCGGATCTGGAAATGGATTTGGTTACCCGGAAGATCGTACGCGCCGGACAGCCGATTCACCTCACGGCCCGGGAATTTGATTTATTGGAGTATTTACTGCGACATGATCGTCAGGTCGTATCCCGGGAAATGTTGGCCCGGGATGTGTGGCAGGAAACCAACCGCGCTACGCCCATTGACAACCTGATTGACGTTCATATCGCTCGGTTACGGCGTAAAATTGACGATCCTTTTCCACAAAAATTGTTGCATACGGTTCGCGGTGTCGGATTCATACTTTCCGAGGAAACTCTTTGATGCACGTTCGTCCCATCAACGTGCGCACACGATTGACGCTTTGGTATGTGTTGATTCTCGCCTTGATGTTACTGGCCTACGCGGGAACCTTTATCACACTGGTCTTTCTGAATTTGAGGAAGGATCTGGACCGTCAACTGGAACAGGATTACGAAATTGTTGAAGAATACATTACCGCTGCGTCCGACGGATCCCTGAACATTGAACCGGACAACGACCCGTATTTTCACGAGCGCTGGTTCGATATCTGGACGACCGACGGCATGCTCATGTATGCCAGCCGTCCCTTCAGCGGAAAAAGTCTACCGGGAGTCTCTTCCGCAGAAGCATCTGAAGTAGGCTTTACCTTTCATTCCCTGACTCTGGCGAATCAGGTCCGGCTGCGGATTATGAGCGGAAAGATCAATATTGAGGGACAGTGGTTTTATATCCGGTTAATCCAGAGTGAGGAACGCCTGTGGCGTGAATTGAAAGTTTATGTACAATTACTGCTGCTTTTATTCCCACCCGGACTGCTGATTGCCGGCCTGGGGGGCTATGTTTTGGCAAAACGGTTTTTGGCCCCGGTGGACCGAATGGCGGAAACGGCTCGTCGAATCAGCGAAAAAAACCTTCAGGAAAGACTACCGGTCCACAATACCGCCGATGAATTGGGTCGTCTGGCCGGAGCCTTTAATGCTTTATTGGAACGTCTCCAGGAATCTTTTGATCGCCTGAAGCAATTTACTTCCGATGCCGCTCACGAATTACGAACACCACTGACGGCGATCCGCAGTATCGGTGAAGTCGGTCTGCAAAATCGCCGTGAGGCGGAACAATATCGGGAAATCATTGGCAGCATGCTGGAAGAAAATCAACGTCTGACACGCCTGGTCGACAATCTGCTTTTTCTTTCCCGTACCGATGCCGGTTCGTTTGCCCTTGCATCGGAAATTATTGATGTATCGGCGTTTGTCCGCAAGACGATTGAACTCATTCTGCCGCTGGCGGAGGAAAAAGATCAGGAAATTCGGCTGGAGGGCGAATCTTTTCTTAGGATTACTGCCGATCCGGCGCTCTTGAAACAGGTGCTGTTGAACCTCTTGGATAACGCGATAAAATATTCTCCCAAACAAACCATAATTGTTGTTCACCTGGAAGCGGTGGATCAAAATGCGCTGCATATCCGGGTGATTGATCAGGGGCCGGGGATTCCTCGGGAGCACCAGACGAAAATATTCGAACGTTTTTACCGGGTGGATAAAGGGCGTTCCCGGGAACTGGGCGGCGCCGGCCTGGGGTTATCTATTGCCGCCTGGGCAATGAGTGCTTTGGGAGGAACCATCCAATTGGAAAGTCAACCTGGTAAAGGGAGTATCTTTACTCTGATTTTACCCATTCATTGATTAACAGGGAGGAAGGAAAAAATGTTGCGCATTCATTTCCCTATTCATCTAATCGTTTTTCTGGTTCTGGGTTTGGGTTTATTTGGTATCCGCGCTCAACCTCGGGAAGTCAATTCGGGATTATCCGGTTCATTGAATTTCGATGATCTGACCGGAGGAGAAATTCCCCCGGGATGGCGGATTGAAGCCACCAATCAACGGGGTCCCCTGGCAACATGGGAGACCGAATCGGATTCCACGGCCCCGTCCCCTCCGCTGGTTCTGGCTCTGAAACGTCCGAACCACACCTTCGGCGGGACCTATAATCTTTGTTGGACCAGTCAGATACAATTTTTAAACGGAGTCATTTCTGTTTTTTTCAAAGCCAATACGGGAGTTGAGGACCGGGGCGGCGGTGTGATCTGGCGTGCGCGGGACCGGGACAATTATTATATCGCCCGTTACAACCCCCTGGAAAGCAATTTTCGGATATATTATGTCAAAGAAGGCGCCCGGCGAATGCTGGCCAGTGCCCGGATTGTTCTCCCCGCACAAATCTGGTATAAAATGAAAATCATACAGGAAGGAAACCATATCCGGGGATTTCTGAATGGTGAAAAACTTCTGGAAGTGACGGACGATACCTTCCCCGGTTCCGGGGGAGTGGGATTATGGACCAAAGCCGACGCTGTTACATCATTCGATAATCTTTCTATCCGGCCATTGATGGAAAAGGACGGGGAATAGGAAGTCTCTTATGAAAAAACGCTGGACTTTTCTGGGAATAATTGGAGTGATCACTATCGGTATTATTATTTGGCGCCTGATAAGATCGCCCGGTTCGGACAACACTGTGATTGTTTATGTTTCCGAAGATCAGGTTTTTTCCGAACCGATTCTGAAAGATTTCGAAACGGAAACCGGAATAAGGGTGAGAGCAATATACGACACGGAAGAGGCCAAAAGTACGGGAGCCATGAATCGCCTGATTGCCGAGCAGAATAATCCCCGGGCCGATGTGTATTGGGCCAATGAACCCATCCGGGCCGAAGTTCTGAAACAAAAGGAGATTGCAGAATCTTATTTTTCGCCGAATGCCAGGAATATTCCCTCCGTGTTTAAAGACCCGGACGGATACTGGACCGGTTTTTCCGCAAGGGCGCGGGTTTTTGTTGTGAATAAAAACGTGAAAAATATTCCCAGAACCATTATGGCTTATATAGACAATCGCCGGAAGGGGAAAGCGGTGATTGCAAATCCTCTTTTTGGGACGACCACGGCCGAGATTGCCGCCCTGTTCACAATCTGGGGGAATCAACGGGCTGAAGTGTTCATGACGGCCATGAAACGGAATCAGGTAGCCCTATCCACGAATAATGGTGAAAGCGCCGATTTCGTAGCTGCCGGACGTTTTGATTTCAGTCTGGTAGACAGTGATGATGCGATTAATCGTATGCGACAGGGAAAGCCCGTAGTTCTGATTTACCCGGATCAGGGAAAAAACGATCCCGGTTGTTTTATTGTTCCCAATGCCGCCGTGCTGATCAAGGGCGGACCTCATCCCCAGGCGGCCCGGAAATTCATGGATTATTTGTTATCACCGGAAACGGAACAAAAACTGGCCTTTGCTGATTGCGCACAAATTCCTCTCCATCCTGGTGTTTCCCTACCACCGGAATTGAAACCGATTGGAGAAACTAACGTCATGCCGGTCAATTATGCCGAGGTTGCCGGAAAAATGCTGGAAATACAACCCTATCTGAAGAACTGGCTGGAATACTAAATGAGCCGTCGAATCATACTCGCAGGAACGGTAATTCTTTTATTAATTGTGGGCTTGGCTCCGGTCTTGTCCATGCTGGTCAAGAGTCTGTTTAGCGACGGACGTTTCAGCACCGAAGCTTATCAGGGATTATTCACTTCGCACCATCAATGGACGCTGATGGGACACAGCCTGTCCTTGTCTTTGCTGACCATGATTCTGACCGTTATTATGGGTGTTCCCCTGGGAATCCTGCTGGGAAAATCGGATTTGCCCTTGCGTCGATTTTTCATAATACTGTTTGTAATTCCATTGTTGATCCCTCCCTATATCACGGCCGTATCCTGGGTTGACCTGCTGAGCGGTAATGGGTTGCTTACCGGTTGGATGAATCCCGGATTTGCCGGGCAAGTTTCCCGGTTGCTTTTTGGACTTCCCGGATGCGTGCTGGTTCTGTTTGCCACTTACCTGCCTATCCCAATGATACTGACGATTGTGTTTTTACGAACCATTCACCCCGGAATGGAGGAAGCGGGCAGATTGGTTTCGGAATGGAATGGGGTAGTAAAAAAAATTACCTTGCCCCTGATTCTTCCGGGAGTGTTTCTTGCCGCCTTACTGGTTTTTCTTCTGAGTTTCGGGGAATTCGGTGTGCCGAATTTCCTGCGCTATACGGTTTTTCCGGTGGAAAGTTTTACCCAATTCTCCGCATTCTATGATTTTAAGGCAGCCACTGCAGCCACAATTCCCCTGGCTGTGGTTACGTTTCTATTACTCGTGGTGGAAGCGCGATTTCTCCGGGAAAAAACCTACCTGATTTCATCGACACCGGAAGCCCGACAGTCACCCATAATTGAATTGAAAAATTGTCGTACCTGGTTGCTCGGAATCGTGGCGCTATTGGGATTTGTTATTGTCATTCTACCCATTACCGCACTAATCTTTCAGTCCGGTAACCTGAGCATTTATAAGGAAGCGTTACGCCAGGCCGGGGACAGTCTGGTCCGAAGTCTGCTGTATGCCGGATTGGGCGCTACGTTTCTTACGATAGTCGGATTTTTCATCGGGTATCTGATCCAAACCAAGGCCTGGCGATTCTGGAAGGCGATTGATTCGGTTACCGTATTCCTGTTTGCACTTCCGGGAACCGTAATCGGTATCGGATTAATCAGTCTGTGGAACACACCAAAAACAAATTTTATTTACGGCACCCCCCTGATAATACTTTTTGGTTATCTTGCCAAATACACCGCTCTGACCAGCCGTATTTCTGTTACGCAACTGGCCCAAATACCGCCCACCATGGATGAGGCCGCCCGGATAGCCGGGGCCGGGTGGATTCGTCGCATGATACTGATTACGGCTCCTCTTGCTAAGCGTGGTTTGGTAGCCGCCTGGTTGGCGGGCTATGTTTTTTCTTTACGGGATACATCCATAACCATGCTGGTTTATCCTCCCGGACACGACACCTTGCCCGTACGCATTTTTACACTGATGGCCAACGGCTCGCCGGAACTCATTGCCGCGCTATCGATCATTATGATCGTCGCTACACTTCTTCCAACGGGTATTTTCTGGATGATATCCGAACGAATCGACAGACCGGTGATACGATGACTATTATACGCTTGGATTCGGTCACTAAATTCTATGGACAAATCAAAATTATCGACGATATTTCGCTCAAAATCAAGTTAGGCGAGCGACTGATTATTCTGGGACCTTCCGGTTGCGGGAAAACCACGATTCTCCGGTTGATTGCCGGATTGATAGCGCCGGATGAAGGAAAAATTGTCATTGAGGGCGAATTAGCTTCCGAAAACGGACAGATTCTTTTACCTCCGGAACAACGAAATCTTGGAATGGTTTTCCAGGACTTGGCGCTATGGCCACATTTCAGCGTCGCCGGGAATATTGAATTTGGGCTGAAAGCAATAGGAATGCCATTGCGGGAGCGGAAAATCCGAATTATGGATACCCTGAAACTTGTGGGTCTGGAAGGTTTTGCGGAACGGAAACCTGGTGAATTGTCCGGCGGTCAGCAGCAACGGGTTGCCCTGGCCAGAGCGCTGGCGTCCCGACCCGGGGCGCTGTTGATGGACGAACCACTCTCCAGTCTTGACCCGGAATTGAATATCCGGTTACGCAAAGAAGTGTTACGGTTACATGAAAAATCAGGCTTTACTCTGCTGTATGTTACTCATGACCGGGAGGAAGCCTGGGCCTTATCCAATCGAATGATTCTCATGCGGAAAGGGCGGATTGAGATTGACGGTTCGGTGGAGGAAGCAAGAGACTATTTCAATCGTGATTTGTTGGAACGGTAACCGGGATGGGGAGTGGCTGTTTTTTTAACCCTGATCCTTTCAAGATGTTCTCCAACATCGGAAAATATGTCCTTTGGATTCCACCATTAACATCTGCTTCTGACGGAAACCGTAAAAACTAGCAACCATGTATTAAGGAGTTTACTGAAAGATGAAAAATCGCGGGGAGATTGTGCCGGTTCTATTGATCGCATTGTTTTCATTATGCTTTGTTCGCGGCCAGGTTTCCACACCACGGGTACTACATACCGCTTTGATCAACACAACCATGGAACTGGACGGGAAATTGTCCGAAGAGGGATGGCAACAGGCGGAACGTATTTCCAATTTTACCCAACGGGAATTGCGCGTAGGCGAAAGCGCTACCGAGCGAACGGAAGTGGCGGTGATTTATACTAAGGATAATCTATACATCGGAGTATGGTGTTATGATCGGGAGCCGGAGAAAATTGTAGCACAAAAAATGAGACGGGACTTCGACTTTGATACGGAAGACAATTTCGAAATTATTATTGATACCTACCATGACCGACGAAACGGATATTTATTTGCCACCAATCCTAACGGAGCTCGTTTCGATGCCCTGATTCAAAATAATGGTGAACAGACCAATGAATCCTGGGATGGAGTCTGGAATGTAAAAACCCAGGTCACCGCCGATGGGTGGTTCGCAGAATTCGAAATTCCGTTTTCAACACTGAAATTCAGTGTTGGTAGTGATCAGATATGGGGTATCAATTTTGAGCGTAATATCCGCCGCAAACGTGAGCAGGACTTATGGCAGGGGTGGTCCCGTGATTCGGAACTGGAACAGGTCGCCCGTGCCGGGGAACTCCGGGGAATTCAGGGCGTGAGTACGGTAACCCTGGTGGAATTCAAACCCTACGGACTGGGGGGCGTCCAGGCGGATTCCGAATCCGGTAAAAGCGGGGTCAGACATTGGGGCGGCGGTCTGAATTACCTGATCACACCCACCATGAAAATGAATCTTACCGTGAATACTGACTTTGCCCAGGTAGAATCCGATCGCCAGCAAGTCAATCTGACCCGATTCTCACTTTATTATCCGGAGAAACGGGAGTTCTTTCTGGAAGGGAACAATTATTTTAATTTCGGTCTGGGCCGCAGTATCCGACCCTTCTACAGCCGTCAGATCGGTTTGGCGCCGGACCGTTCTACGATTCATATCCTTGGAGGATTGCGGCTTCTGGATAAATCCGGTAAAACCACCTGGGGTGGAATGAGTATTCAGACGGCCGGCAAGGATACGATTCCTACGGCGAATTATTCCGTTTTGCGCTGGAAACGGGATCTTTGGCGTCAATCCAGTTTTGGCATCATGAGTGTCAATAAATTGGAACGGGATCATCGGAACAGTGTCTATGGTGCGGATTTTCTGTATTCCACATCATCCCTGTTTGGGGATAAATATTTTGCGTTCGGAGGTGCTCTGGTCCAGAGTTATACATCAGATCGCGACCAAAAAACCGGATCGGCACAACGCATATTTTTTGATTTCCCGAATGATCTGGTTGATTTTTCCAGTATTTGGGAACGTTCCGGAGCCCGGTTTAATCCGGAAACCGGTTTCCTGCGCCGGGAAAATTATCAGATGCTGATGATGGATATGCGTATCAAACCGCGCCCCGATTTTTTGCCCTGGCTTCAGCAACTGGTGTTTAAACCTTTTGATTTCAATTATTATATCGATGACCGTACACACGAAATGCAAACCCTGTGGTCCGAGTTTCGTCCCCTGGGTTTTACGACCCGCAGCGGTGAATTTTTTGAGTCCAATGTTCAACGCCGGGCCGAACATCTGACCGAGGATTTTGAGATTCACCACGGTATAATTATTCCTGAAGGAGAATACTGGTTCAGTCGCAATGAGCTTCAATTCGGTACTTTTGAAGGTCGTCCGGTCTACGGTTTTCTTTTTTATCAATGGGGTGAGTTTTACAATGGGAAACGAACCGAGTGGTCTCTCAGAAGCACATTTCAACTAAATAAACATATCAATATCCGCTCGGACTATACTCAAAATACTATTTCACTTCCAGGCGGTGATTTTACGGTAAACGAGTTCGGTGGCCGTGTGGAACTGGCTGTCAGCCCGGACTTGTTTGGATCGGTCTTCGGACAATGGAATACGGATGACCAGGTTGTTTTGTTGAATTTCAGAATCAACTGGATTCCCACTCCGGGAGCCAATTGCTACTTTGTGATCAATCAGACCCTGGATGCCCACAACAGCCATTGGGAAGTAACCAATACTACGGCGCTGGCCAAAATTATCTGGCGATTCGTGTTATAATGCAGCGAAAAATATAAAGGTCGTAAACGTGACGGACAACGGTTTTCATCGATTTACACCTAAAGGATTATGGATGAAGGAGAAACTCCATTACGACCAACGAAATAATCACTCGTTACTTTTTACGTGCGTGATCTCGGTGGCAAAGAAGTCGAAACGTAATGACTAATTGACTCTATTTCCCGTGTATCATGGGGACAAATGCCACCGGGAGCGAACGCCGTTTGGAGATTCGGCCCTCCTTATCCCG
>JAADFQ010000007.1 GCA_013152835.1 FCB group bacterium | reverse complement strand
CCGGAGAATTATAATTTGCCGGAACCACCGGTTCCGATTCGGTGGAAACCGCTCGGCAGATATCTTCGACTATCGTATCGGATAATCCCAGAATTGCCGCCATGGTCCCGGATGCTTTTTTGCCAGCCATAGCCATACTTTCAGCCCTAAGTTTAACGAGACTCAAGGCTGAATCAAAATCAAACACACCCGAAATTGTACAGGCTGTATATTCACCCAAACTATGGCCGGCAACCGCAGCAGGGGAGATACCCCGATCGAGTAAAAGTTTACCAAGGATATAGCTTACCAGAAATATGGCGGGTTGGGTATGTTGGGTTTGTTTCAGAACGTCTTCCGGACCGTTGAAAATGATGGTTTGAATGTCATAGCCCAGGATTTCATTGCTGCGGTTAAAAGTCTCTTTTCCGAAGGTGGATTGGTCATACAAGTCGCGACCCATTCCGACAAATTGCGAGCCTTGTCCGGGAAAGAGAAAAGCGGTTTTCATCGCACAGAACCCCAGCGGATCAGAATACTTCCCCAGGTGAATCCGGCACCGAATGCAGCCAATAATACGAGATCACCGGTGTTCAATCTCCCATCGTCACAGGCTTCACTGATGCCGATGGGAATCGTTCCGGCGGTTGTATTCCCGTATTCATTAATATTGATCAGAACCTGATCCGAAGTAAATCCACAGCGCTTGGCAGCGGCATCGATTATACGTTTATTGGCTTGATGTGGAATGTATAGTTTTATATCTGATCCAGTGAATCCATTTTTTTCGATAATCTCCGCGCTGACATCGGCCATACCTTTTACGGCAAATTTGAATACGGCTTTCCCATCCTGCCGAATGAAATGCATCCGTTTGTTCACCGTGTCATGGCTGGCTGGATGAAGACTTCCCCCGGCGGGCATGTGCAAATGCGGTCCACCACTGCCATCGATTCGGAGAATGCTGTCAAGAATTCCGGAATCATCGGCAGACGGCTCGAGTAAAACACCACCGGCACCATCCCCGAAAAGGACACAGGTATTTCGGTCCGTATAATCCAGGATTGCGCTCATAGTGTCTCCACCAATGACGATCACTTTTTTATATTTCCCGGATTCAATGAGCCGAACACCCGATTCCAGGGCAAATAAAAATCCCGAACAGGCTCCGGATAAGTCATATCCCCAGGCTCGGGAGGCTCCGATATTATTTTGAATTAACGCCGCAGTGGAAGGGAACAGCATATCCGGTGTTACGGTTCCTACAATGATAGCATCCACTTCTTCGGGTTTAGTCCCGGATTTTTCAAGTAATTCAGTGGCGACGAAGGTTCCCATGGAAGAAGTGGCCTGGCCTTCGGCGACCAGATGACGGGTGGTAATACCGGTTCGGGTACGAATCCATTCATCAGATGTATCGACAATTTTTTCCAGGTCAAAGTTGGTCATTACTTTTTCCGGGATATAACGGGAAGTAGCAGTGATTGTCGCTTTCAATTTGAGGTTCCTTTGTAATCGGCAAGTCGATCACGGGTTTGAGCGATCAAACGGTTGTCGATGCATTTTTTAGCGACACGAATGGAATTCTTTATGGATTTGGGACCGGAACTTCCGTGAGCGATTATGGAAATTCCATTCACACCCAAAAGCGGGGTTCCGCCATGTTCTTCGTAGTCGTATTGTTTTTGTAAATCTTTAAAAACGGGTTTTAACAGACTGGCGCCCAGTTTAGTCCGGAAATTTTTCATGGACCGGGTTTTTATTTCATTCCCCAGAATTGTAATCCATGCTTCGGCGAATTTGAGCAGCGTATTCCCCACAAATCCGTCGCAAATTAAAATATCGGTATCACAATCCATCAAATGGCGCCCTTCGACATTTCCAATAAATTGGGGCAGTTCCCGGGATAGCAACTGGTGGGTTTCCTGGTATAATTCACTTCCTTTGGTCGGTTCCTCACCGATATTGATCAGCCCGACTTTCGGGTTTGATACACCTTCGATCCGGGTGATATAATCAATTGACATCAACGCGAATTGGAGCATATGAATTGGTTTTGGATCCGGATTCGCACCTACATCACAAAGGACTTTTCCTCCTACGGGAGTTGGGATATACGCTCCAAGGGCAGGACGTTTAACGCCCTGAATTCGTCCTAAAAGAAAAAATGATGCCGTTAAGACGGCTCCCGTATGACCGGCGCTGATAAAACCGTCGGCTTTTCCGTCTTTGACCAGAGAAATTCCTTTGACGATCGATGAATCCGGTTTGGTCTTCAGAACGGTGGATCCCCGGTCCGTCATTTCAACGATTTGTGTCGTAGGCAAGATGGATATGCGGTCAGGGAGAATTCCGTTTAATTCGTGTTGGATAGCCGGTTTATCACCGACTAAAACGAAGGAGTAATCATCCGGAGTTTCGGATAGAGCCTGGAGAGCACCCTGTACGACGGAAGTCGGAGCGGAATCACCCCCCATTGCGTCCAGGGCTAAAATCATGAGTCAGTTAAGTTTATTCTGAGGCTGAAATGACCGGACGACCGCGATAATACCCGCAGTTGGGACAGACCCTGTGAGGCATTTTTGTTTGTCCACATTGGGGACAGGTAGTATAGCTGACCGAGCCGGACTTATAATGAGTCCGACGCTTCCGTCCGCGCGTTTTCGATATTCTTTTCTTCGGTAATGCCATTTATGCTCCTTAATTCTATTCCGCCTCGTCCAGGTCTAATTTGGACAGCTCTTCAAATAGTGATGAGGATCGTTCCAGGTGGCACGAACAAGAACCACGATTCTTATTAATTCCACAGCCCGGACAGAGTCCCTGACACGATTCACTACAGAGTTTTTTTACGGGGATAGCCAGAGCGATGTAATCGTGAATTACCGGAGCCAGGTTGATCTCGAGAAGAGAGTCAGGGAAAAAAATGATATCGCTTTCATTTGGTTCCGCCAGTAATTCATTATCCGTTAGTCGTAATTCAATCTTCAGAGAACGATCCCACTCAAACATTTCCAGACATCGATCACAGGTTAACCGGAAAGGAACTTCAAGTTCCAGGGTGATTTTATAACCGTCCGGTTGATCCGTGGAGGTGACTGCGCACTTCAGTGAAGGCGAGTGAAAGACCGCATCCTCTATTTGCAGTGAATCCGCATCGATTTCAAAAAGCCGGTGATTCAGGCCTTGAAGTAATTCTGACCGAAATAATTTCAAATTTAGCCTGTAAAGATAACTGATTACACCTATTTACATCAAGAATAATCCTGATGCAAATAGGAACAATTAGCTGGGGATAGGATTAGTCTTTTGAGTTTTGCTCGTCTGAATCTTCAGAAGATTGATCTTTATCCGATTCGTTCTCGGATGAGTCTTCGGTTTCTGTCAGGTCAGCGTTCTCATCGCTGTCCAAATCATCCAGGTCGTTGTCTTCATCCTCTTCTTCTAACTCATCTTCGTCTTTCCGTTCCAAGAGGTTGTCATCATCGGATTTCTTTTTGAAAATGACAAACATGAGTGTTTCCCCGACGGAAAATACGGAGAAAGCATAGGAAATCACGGAAGCAAACAGAAGGAAAAAGAAAATGGCGAGAATGACTCCCGAAACCAGTTCCGTGCCGCTGAGGGTTGTACCAGCAGGGAGTTTCATCAGACAGGAAAGGGAATTTTGGAATTGAGGGACCGCTCCGCAACAGGAATCGGTAATACACGGCTGTGCGCCCGGGGTGACCACCTGGGTGGCCCAGCCAACGATATGGGCCAGTTTGGTTCCCATCAGCCAGGATTGCCCGAAAACGATATTGATCATATTATATCCGGCAATCCAGAAATACCGGAATACGACAACACCAATTGCCGCCAGTGGAAGCAGAAGGAGATTGTAGACAATAACTCGCCAGGGTTGTCCCCAGGTAATGGAATAACTTTGGAAAACAGTGCCCATCGTGTCTTCTTCGTAGGCCGCTACAATTGTTGGTGTATAAATGAAGGCAGTAACCAGCACGACCAGGGAATAGACCGTGAATACCGAACCGAAAAAGTACAGCAGGTAGGGCAGGGAGAAAAGAAATTCACCCACATAGGGAATCTTGCCGAATAAAGCAAAAATGATCGCCCCGATAACAAAGAAAACCACAATTGCAATCAGGGATATCAGGGTGAACACAACCGGATACCAATGTTTTTTCACATATTTGAAAGCATCGCCTGAAGAAAAGAATTCATCGCCTTTGAGTTGTTTGTAGGTAATACGCGCCACGGCAGTGCAGGCCAGGTTGATGACGAAAAACCAGATAATCAATCCGATGAAATAAATCGCCCATCCATACCAAGGAGCCGGATGGCCGAAGAGACAGGGATATAATCCATATTGGTTCCACATGGCGCTGAAACTATATCCGGACACGCTGTAAGCCAGATAGGTCAACAGCCAGTATATTGCCCAACCAATTACATTGGCGATGGTGAAAACCATGATCTTTTTCCCGCTTAATCCCAGACGCGGTGCACGGAAAAGATCGCGAAAATCAAAATATAATTTCATGGGTCCCATGGTAGTCTCCTGTTTAGGTTATTTCGAATCCAATCTTACGTAGTCCACCCAGGTGGACATTTTATACTTATTAGCAAATTCTTTTGCTGCCTGACGGGCATTTTCAAGATCATCAAATTTACCCAGTCGAATGCGGTACCAGATTTCATCGGTTTCCTTGAAATATGCTTTTTGTACATAGACATCCAGCCCTTCATTAAGAAATCGGGCGGCGATTTCATCAGCATTGGACCGCATTTTTTTAGCGGCTACCTGAATAGTAAAATGTTCTCTGTCGACAGGGATTGAAGATCCCGGTAGCGGTGGTTTTGGCTTGGATATTTTTTTTGTAACGGGTTTTTTCCTGATCGGGGGCGGGGGAGGAGGCGCGACCTTTTCCGGCTCTTTTACAACCGGGGTATCCTCAATGGTTTCATTCAGCCAGGTCTCCTCGGACGGTTCAGTGGAATCCATCTGAGACGTTATCTCAGAAATTTCGATCGGTTCTCCGGAAACGGTGTAATCCCAGGATTGAACACTCACTTCATCGCCATACTGCGTAATGGTTACCTGAATCGTATAGTCGCCCGGTGCATCGGGGATGAAGGTCAGGGTTTCAGGATTATCCGAGTTGACCAGATAGTCAATTTGCATCAGACTACCATCGGGCTGACTGACGAATTCCCATGAATAGTCATAGGATTCATTACCGTCAGGAACTTCGGCTGTGATGGGAATTTTTGCCCCCACTTCCGCCTCAATGGCCTTTTTCCCGCAGGAAATCAGGGTGAAGGAAAAGATCACGGTCAGGATAAACAATTTTTGCTGCATGGTTAAGACCTGGTTATTCAATTGGTTGAAAGCCTTTGAATTTTATGGTGATGCGGGAAAAAACCAAATGCAAAACAAAAGAATTATTTTGCCGCTATGAGTTCGGATTCCGAAAAGAAGAAGGCTATTTCCTGTTCGGCGTTCGGATCGCTGTCAGAGCCGTGCACGGCATTTTCTCCCAGACTGGAGGCAAAATCCTTGCGTATGGTTCCCGGCGCGGCATCAGCCGGATTGGTGGCACCAATGGTTTTCCGCCAGGCGGCGACGGCATTTTCTTTCTCCAGGGCTAACACCATGCATTTCCCGGAGGACATGAAGCGGGTCAACTCCTCGTAAAATGGCTTGCCGCGATGAATAGCGTAGAAACCTTCTGCCTGCTCCCTGGTCATGCGGATTAATTTTGCTCCCAGAATAACGAATTCCGCCTGAATGATCCGGTCAATGATTTGTCCCAGATATCCATTCCGGACCGCATCCGGCTTAATGATTGCAAAGGTACGATTTGACATTTTTCTCTAATCCTTACTATGCCTTCAGCATTCGTTTCATGGTTTCTCCGATTGTAGCTACCGATTCGCAGACGGCAATACCGCATTCACCCAGAATCCGCATCTTGGCTTCTGCCGTATCGTCACCGCCGGAAACGATCGCACCTGCATGGCCCATTCGTCGGCCCGGAGGAGCGGTCTGCCCGGCAATAAACCCAACGATTGGTTTGGACATATTCTTTTGCGCCCAGCGCGCCGCTTCAATTTCCATCTGACCGCCGATTTCACCAATAATTACCACACCTTCCGTTTCCGGATCGGCCTCAAATAACTGCAGCACATCTTTCATGCTGGTCCCGATAATCGGATCACCGCCAATTCCAATGGCAGTTGTTTGTCCAAGACCAGCGCTGACTAGCTGACCGATGGCTTCGTACGTCAACGTACCTGATTTGGAAACAACACCTACCGATCCCTTGCGTGTGATAAAACCGGGCATGATTCCTAATTTACATTCATCCACGGTGATGATGCCCGGGCAGTTGGGTCCAACAAGGCGCGTACCTTCCATGTCGATAATCCGTTTGACCCGAACCATATCGTGAATCGGAATTCCTTCCGTGATGCAAACGACCAATCCAATTCCAGCGTACGCGGCCTCGATGATTGCATCGGCGGCGAAGGCCGGCGGTACAAAAATAATGGATACGTCAGCCTGGGTTTTTGTCCGTGCTTCCTCCACGGTGTCGAAAACCGGTATTTGCCCGTCGAGTGCCATCTGGCCCCCCTTGCCAGGCGTGACGCCGGCCACGATCCGGGTGCCGTAGTCCAGCATTTGAGAGGCGTGGAACGTTCCTTCGGAACCAGTAATTCCCTGGACGATGACCCGGGAATCCTTATTCACTAAAATTGACATATTTTACTCCTTCGCTGCGGCAACAACTTTTTGCGCCGCATCTTGCATATTATTTGCGGGGATAATACTGACCTTGGACTCCGCCAGAATAAGCTTAGCTTCTTTCGCATTAGTTCCTTCCAACCGGACAACCACGGGCACGGACAGATCAAGTTCCTGTACTGCCTGAATGACGCCTTTGGCCACGCGATCACAACGGACAATACCGCCGAAGATATTGATTAATATGGCCTTCACGTGCGGATCGCTCAATATGATTTTAAACCCGTTTTTTACGGTGTCCACATTGGCTGCGCCGCCCACATCCAGGAAATTTGCCGGTTCGCCGCCGGAAAGTTTAATGATATCCATAGTGGCCATGGCCAGCCCGGCGCCGTTGACCATACATCCTACGGTTCCGTCCAGTTTAATATAGTTGAGATGATATTTTCCCGCCTCAACTTCGGTAGGATCTTCTTCATTCAAATCCCGGAGATCGGCAATATGCTTATGACGGAAGAGGGCATTATCATCGAAATTGAACTTAGCGTCCAAAGCGATAATCCGTCCGTCCTCGGTTTTCACGAGGGGATTAATCTCCACGAGGGAAGCGTCGGTCTCTTCATAACACCGATACATATCCATGAAAATCTTCATTGCGGATTTGAGAGCTTCACCTTCCAGTTTCAGTGCCGTGCCAAGAATACGGGCCTGAAAAGGCTTCATTCCGACCAGGGGATCAATCCATACCTTGGCGATTTTTTCCGGTGTTTCGGCAGCCACTTTTTCAATTTCCATTCCGCCTTCGGTGGATACCATAAATACATGTTTCGCTTTACTCCGATCCAGGGTGATCGCGGCATAATATTCCTTGGCGATATCCAGGGCTTCCGTGATATAGACTTTCCGGACCTTTTGTCCCTGGGGACCGGTTTGGTGTGTGACGAGAGTTGAACCCAAAATCGCTTGCACATTGGACAAAGCCTCGTCCGCCGTGGGAGAATATTTCACGCCGCCGCCCTTTCCGCGACCTCCGGCGTGGATTTGAGCCTTCACGATCACAGCTTCCGTATTAAACTCCTGCTGTACGGTTTGAATCGCCGTTTCCGCCTGATCGAGGGTATCGATCACGATTCCGTCCTGAATCGGCACATCGAAAGATTTTAACAGGGCTTTTCCCTGATATTCATGAATTTTCACGATAACTCCTTAGGTTATGATTTGGTAATAATGGTACCGGCTTCTCCATCAATAGCGGCTTCGATGCCGTCGATATTCGTTATAATGGTCCGGAAGCCGTGATAGGAAAGAAAATAAAGGGCCGCTTCGATTTTGGGTCCCATGCTTCCCTTTTGGAAATGACCTTCCTCGTAATAACTCCGGGCTTGATCCGCCGTAATGACACCCAGCGCTTCTTGTTGCGGTGAATTGTAATTCAGATAGGCATGATCGATGTCGGTAATGATCCATAATTCTTCGGCTTTGATGATCCGTCCCATTAATGCGGCGGCTAAATCTTTATCAATGACCGCGTCCAGGCCTTCCAAACGTCTGTCCGGTTCCCGATAGACCGGAATTCCGCCGCCACCGCTGGCGATGACGATCGTGCCGTGCTGAACCAGGGTTCGAATACTGGATCCATGCATGATATACTGAGGTAGGGGCGAAGGTACGATCCGCCGCCACTGTCCCGGTTCCTGCTCGGCCACCTGCCATCCGAACATGTCTGCCAGGGAATCAATTTCGGCTTTGGTGTAGCGATGACCCACAAATTTGGTAGGTTTGCTAATACTGGGGTCATCCCGTTCCACTTCCACCTGAGTAATGAGCGTGACGACTTCCCGGTCGATTCCGTCCATCATGAGTCGATTCTGGAAGGATTGCTGAATCATGTACCCGATGGTCCCCTGGGTTCCGGCCACACAGACGCCCAGGGGAAGAGGAGCAACCTCCTTGTGCGACAGGTCCATCCGCAACAGTTCGTCGCCCACCTGGGGGCCGTTGCCATGGGTCAGGCAGATTTTATACTCCTGACGGACGAAATGCATGATTCCTTCCAGGCTTTCCCGCGTGTGGGCGAATTGTTCGGCGATCGTTCCGCTGCCGGTCCCGGGGGAAAGGGCATTTCCCCCGAGCGCGATCATGGCAGTTTTTGACATCTTACAAATAGGGCTTCAATACATCATTCAGGGTTGGTGAACCGATTTCCTGAAGATCATAGGTTACGCGAACCGTAGGTTTGTCGATTTGAATAACCCGTCGAAGATCAATCGGCGTTCCAATAATGACTACATCACATTCCGTGTTGTTGATCGTGGTTTCCAAATCCTTCATTTGCTGGTCGCCGTACCCCATGGCCGGGAGTAAGGTTCCGATGTCCGGATATTTCTCAAAAGTCTCGGAGATTTTGCCAACCGTATAGGGTCGCGGATCCACCACATCTTCCGCACCGAATTTTTCAGCGGCCACCATTCCGGCGCCGTAGGTCATTTCGCCGTGGGTCAGGGTGGGGCCATCTTCGATCACCAGGGCCTGTTTCCCGTTCACCAGGGAAGGATCTTCAATGGATATGGGTGAAGCAGCGTCGATAATCACGGCCGTGGGATTTGCCTGGCGTACATTCCAGCGGACATCGTCGATGGCTTCTCCATCGGCCGTATCAATCTTGTTAATAATCACCACATCGGCCATCAGCAGGTTGGTTTCACCGGGATAATACGATGTTTCATGTCCCGGACGATGGGGGTCGACAACAACGATATTCAGGTCCGGTTTGTAGAACGGCATATCATTATTCCCGCCGTCCCAGAGGATGATATCCGCTTCCTGTTCGGCCTGACGGAGAATTGCACCGTAATCCACACCGGCGTAAATGATCGTTCCGGTAGTAATGTGCGGTTCATATTCTTCCATTTCTTCGATTGTACACTTATGTTTTTTCAGATCGTCCAGAGTGGCGAAACGCTGAACGGCCTGAGCGGCTAAATCACCATAAGGCATAGGGTGACGAATAGCGGCCACTTTCTTCCCGGCGGCTTTCAGGATTTCCGCGACTTTCCGGGTGGTCTGGCTTTTACCGCAGCCGGTACGAACGGCGCTAACGGCGATTACCGGTTTACTCGATTTGATCATTGTCGGCAGACAACCCAGCAGTTTGAAATGAGCGCCGGACGCCAGAACTGCGGATGCCTTGTGCATCACATTTTCATGAGCAATGTCGGAATAGGAAAAAACCACATCCTCCACCTCATATTTCCGAATGAGATTTGGCAGTTCCGATTCGTCAAAAATTGGTATTCCGTCGGGATATAATTCTCCGGCTAAAGCGGCAGGATAGACCCGGCCTTCAATATCGGGAATCTGGGTGGCGGTAAAGGCTACGACCTGGTAGCCGGGATTGTCACGGTAGATTACGTTGAAATTGTGGAAATCACGCCCGGCGGCGCCCATAATAATGGTTTTTATTGCAGTCATTAGTTTAACTCCTGTTGAAAAGGTTATGAATGAAAAAAGTGCGAAAATAAATGCGGGTTTTAGCTAAAACCGAATGTTTGCCGAAAGCTTAAAATTCCCTGTAAGTAGTTATGCATCGTTTAGTCCATGAATGGGTA
>JAADFQ010000006.1 GCA_013152835.1 FCB group bacterium | reverse complement strand
TGGGTTCCCCGGAGGATAATATATTTGTTCAGATTGGCATCCACAACCGGGTCCCAGCTTAAATCCACCGACCCGTTTCCCGGTGTTGCGCTGAGCCAGGTGACCGGCGGACCCCCGACCTGAGCCGTTAACCCGGTCAGTGATAGGAATGCCAACATCATTCCGGTAAGCAGTCCGTTACTAATTTTGGCTATATTGTTATGTCCCTTTGACATCGTGAACTCCCTACGGTTTTAAGTTTTTCGAAACCTTGCAAAGGTTGGAAACCTTCGCAAGGTTAATTATCCTATTCAATTCTATAACTGTGTTATTCACAGTAAGATATCCCCGTCATACTAAGTTCATTGAAATATGAAGTGTAATAACGATCATTCAGCCGCCAATACTTTGGAGCGAAATTCTTTCCGAACTCTTTTCAACAAATTAATAATTTCTTCAGCTTCCTCTTTAGAAGCAGATTCACCCGGATAACGAAATTCGACAGCATAGGCTGTTAACTTCTTAAAATCGTTACGATAAACTTCCAGGAAGGGTTGGCTTGGTAATAAAAGGTCTAATAAAAGATTCAAATCGTGAGTTTTGGGAATAATAAATCCGTCGCGTTGCAAAACAGCTTTGAGATATTTTTCACAGCATTGTTGCGCATGAAAACAGGCGGAATCATAGTTTGGGTATTTACGCGCTCGATAATCACGCATGGCAGTGTGGTAATCCCCTTCTGCTTTTTCTATCCATTCAAGATGAATTGCGCTCATATAGCACGATTCCCTTCTCAATAATTTCCTGGATAAAAAAATCACCGGCTTTAATTCTTGTTGAAATCTGGTCCTTCGATCGAACCAACAGATCAAGAGCGATATGGTAATCAATAGCCATCAGGATTGTAGCTGCTTGTCGGCGGGCTGATCCCTCGAAATTCATTACCACCAGTAAGTCGACATCGCTATTCCGGGTAACTTTTCCATAAGCCTGAGATCCAAATAAAATTATTTTATCCGGGTCAAATTTTTGACTCACCTGATTAACAACTTGTTGAATGTGACCGTTTATCTGCATATCCTTTCTTGTCAAAGCATTCGAAGGATTGTGCATTCGTTCTAATTCGGCAGTGCTGGTGGATCGGGTAAGGGTTCCGGCGCTTTATTCCCCAAATACCAATAGGCGCCGCCAGCCACGGCCGCAGTTCCCAGAACCATCCATTTCCAACCGCCACCGCCTTTTTTAACCGCCGGTTGCCCCGTGGCCATTTGTGGCTCTTTTTTCTGCTGTTCCAGCAATGCTTTCGGCGGTTTCAAATCCACAATTTCCCAGGCCAGAATTTCAATCTCCGTGATCAGCCCGTCGATTTCACCCTTATAGGTTTTACTCACAGTCTTAACGGTGGCGCCGGTTTCCACGGAAAACATTTTGGCGTCAATGGTATAACTATTTCCAATCTTTCCAAATGCTCCGGAAATCATTTCCTCTACTCCCAGGAGGGCTCCAACTTCAGCGGCACACTCGGCACTGGTACATCCGGATTGCTGAAAACCCTGTTCACTCAGAATTTCATCCATTTGATTCCGTTCCACCAGAATCACCGCGTTGGTGTTAGCCAGCTCACTGGAAAGCCGGTCGGTGAGGGTCTGAGCTTCCTGTTGTGAAATCCCCCGGCCTTCAAAATCCAGCACCGCTACGGTAAATTTATCGTGCGGTTCATCCTGAGCGTAAAGATTGACGGACAACAGGATGTATACTGCCGGAACACAGGACCAAAAAAACCGAATTTTACTCGAAATATGTCGCATGGGCGGACTCTCTGATTTTAGGTTAATTTATTCTTCTTTTAATAATTTTGCAATGACCTCGGTCAATTCGCCTTCGAAGTCTTCTCCGTCATGAAAACCATGTTTGGTTAAACGAATTGTTTGATATTTATCAATGATAAATAAGCGTGGCAAGGTTTCCACGCCATATTTTTCTTTGGTGATTCCCCGGTTATCATTCAGGATGGGCATAGTAATCCCTTTTTTCGCCAGGAAGGGTTTTGCTTTGGGCGAATCTTCATATCCTTTGGTACTGCGGGTCGCTTCCGTTATATCTACCAGAAAAAATTTGACGTTCTGACCTTCAAATGACTCATAGACATTCTGCAGGTGCGGCAACTCTTTCATGCAGGGTTTACACCAGGTTGCGAAAAAACTCATCACTACCACATGCCGGTTTGGTTGTGTCTGGGGTTTCCGTAACGGTTTATCCTTTGCCACGGTCCAATTCCGCAGAAACTCGAATTTTCCCGGAGCTTTCATAATGGCCCATGACGGGGCTATATCGCCCACATCCAGATTGATCGTTTTTGTGTCGCTGTCTTCGGTCGGAATCGAAACCGCTGAATCCTGACTCCAGACCAGGGAGTTAATCAGAATTCCAATCAAGAGTAGTAACCATCGTCCAGTACGTTGCATACCTGTCCTTTAATGCTTATTGTATTTTTATTGTTAATGATCCGTATTAAACGGAGAATGCTTAATCCAACAGAATCATGACGCGGCAGTCCCGCAATACATTCTGTTGCCGGTCCAGACGCAGGATTGTTTGTCCGTCCGTATTGGATACCACCACATCGGCTTTTGTATTTCCGCTGGCGGCTGTGGCTTTGATAACCAGTGGATTTGCACCCACCCGGGGGTCTTTCTGAGCATTTTCCAAGGATTTGGTATAGCCGGTAACACCGTTCAGTACGGCATATTCCCGGGAATAGTTACCGGGGCCGAAAACCACATCGCCATCCGTATCCAAAATCCGGGGCGCCATGGCAGGACGAACACCGAGACCCCGGCCATCCAAAATAATTCCGGTATAGGGACCGGCAGCCGGTTGAGTTGCTTCAGTTCCGGTGGTAGCAGCGGGAATTTCTGTCGCGGCGACGCCAGTGGGAGCAGTGATCGGTACGGCCGGAATTACGACTTCGGAAATGCCGCTCATTTTAACTTCATAGACCACTTCCACGGACGTATCACTTAGATACTTAGGTTCGCCTACCTGATAGGCTCCCCGAACGACGCCTTCCACCTTGGTGCGGATCACATCATCCAGCATGGCCCCGCTCAAGGTAGTTTCGCTGGTGAGGGTAATGCCGTTGACAATTTCCACCAGATTCCGGAGGGCGTCCTGTTTGGCAATCCGGAGTGCCGCCCGCCGGGCCTGTCCGGCATTAATCATATTCTGGGGAATAAATCCAATTCCTTTGGCCTGGATCGTCCGGTCGGCATAGTTGATCGATCCGTTTTCCAATTTGTCACCAACAAACTCAGCCTGCCCCATGGCAAAGGACAGAATCAGACATGACAGAAATAACTTTTTCATAGACACCTCCTATGGAACAAGTTCGGTTGTAATTCTATTCCCGGATAATCCGGTGACTTTGATCTTCAGTCCATCCGGGCTGGTTTGGGTTAACCCCATGGCCAGATCCTGTGCTTTTCCTTCAAATTCCACTTCATATTCGGCGATGCCGTCATTCAGACTTTTGGCGTAGGCATTGCGAATTCCCGACACGGTTTGCGCTTTCAGGAATGATTCAAACATCATGTATGAACCGAAATCGGCATTTTTCAGGACGATATAGACTTTAATGAAATTGGATTGCTGGGTACTCCATTTCTCGATCAGCTGCCGGATGATTTCTTCCCCCAGTTTTTCAGCCGCCTCGTTGGCCGCATTGGTTCCCGCTACCGATTCGGAAATGTGGGGTTTTTTCCCGTGCGCCGCCGGGACGACGGCCAGAATTTCACCCGTATCGGCACGGATGATTTTACCATTCACGTCGGCCTGGCCGGAATACATATTATAAAATTTACCGCCCGAAGAAATTTTTGCCGTGCCAATCACGATGACTTCGGCACCTAACTGGCTGGCAATTTTTGCCGCTGCCGCCACATTACCTTCCAGAGCCTGATCATAATTGGGATCGCCTTTCAGGGCACTGACCAACTGCCGATCCACGACATCAAACCCTTTTTCGTAAAACATGCTCAGAAGTTTGGTTTCCACAAAATCGGTGGCCGTATGATCGATAAGGTTGTTTTCCCGGACCATAAAGACAATCCGGGGTCGGTTCATACTGTTCAATAATGTTTGCAGCGCTGCTTCATCTTTGATGACCTCATCCAGGATTTCGGTCACCTCCGCATCAATGGTAATCTCCCAGTTCCCGTCCGGAGCCTTGGTTTCGCTGACGGTTTTAAAGCTTTTCACAAACCCCTGGGCTTTGGAATAGATATTGTCCCTGAGAGAAGTAGCGGTCACTTCCGTTTCACTGGATATGAAAGCTCCCAGACCATTTTCCACCGCATCCCGCTTGGCCTGTTCGATCGCCGCATCCTTGGTCAATCCATAGCCGGTACCCCTGACAGTTGATGTCTGTCCAAAGATAAATAATTGAAATCCCAGGATTAAAATGCATAATCGAATGATTCGTTGTTTCATGGTTACTCCACGTCCTCGCTGTTGAGCATAGAAAAAGTCCGGTTAAATTATTATGAACACGGGGTTAAATCAATGGTTATCACTACCCATGTATTCTGTATGTGATGAAAATCAAATGGCGTCCCATTCTTTTTATTTATACTTTTAAGCGATATATTAGCCTTTGAAAATAAAAAGGGATGGGATTGCTATGAAACATTCACGAATCGGATATCTGATATTTACTGCCGTATTGGCGATTTTCCTTTCCAATTGCAGTCAAAAACCAAAAAGCGCTGTGGATACACCGGAATATCATTTCAAAGCCGGGATGCGGGCGTTTGAAAATGAGAACTACGACCAAGCCCTGAAATCTTTCCAGCATTCTGTAGATTTGAGTAAAAAATTTGCGCTTGGTTATGGCGGACTGGCACTGACTTACGCCGCTCAGAAAAATGTGCGTGATGCGAAAATCAATATCGGGTTGGCCGAACAAAAAGCCAACGGCGACCCGGATGCCCTCGCCCTGGCAGGCCGTTGCTGGATTCAATTGCGGGGTCTTGAAGTACGCTGGTTCCAACTGGCGGAACACGATTTTACCCGGGCCCTAAAAAAAGATCCCAGCCACGAAGCATCCCTGTATTATTACGGCACGGCCTATCTGTATTCTTATGAATTCGCCCGGGCCGAAGACTATTTCCGACAGGTGGTGGATATGAAGGGAGAGTATGCCAAGAAAGCCGATGAGAAATGGCAAATGTCCCAGAAAATCGTCCGCGCCATGCCGGGTACCGAGGTAGGGAAAAAAGTCGCCCTTCAGGATAAAGTAACCCGTGCCGATTTGGCTGTCCTGTTTATGGAAGAATTGAAGGTCGCCGAATTGTTTGATCGTAAGGCGACGACCAGTCCTAGTTTCATGACACCCACCCAGATGGAAGCCATGCAACAATCCATCTCCCCGGTGGATGTGGCCGGTCACTGGGCCGAAGTATGGATCGATGATGCTGTAAAATATGGCGTTATGGAAGTATTCCCCGATGGTTTGTTTTATCCCGATGAAACCGTCACCCGGGCGGGATATGCTATGGCCGTGCAGCGACTGTTGGTAGCCGCCACCGGAGACAACAGTCTGGAAACCCGGTATATCGGCGAATCGCCGTCCCGGTTCAGCGATGTGCAATCCACGGTACCGGCCTATAATGCCATGGCGCTCTGTGCCGAACGGGGCATCATGCAGGCCGATGTGGTTACAGGACGTTTTAATCCTACCGGTGTTGTTTCCGGCGCCGATGCCCTGCTCATTATCCGCACGTTGCAGAATTCCCTGCGTATGACCTTTTGATTCCAGGCATTACTCACTTTTGATCAAGGGTGACTGTTCTTTAACCAGTCACCCTTTTTTTCTTAATTTAATCCATGCGGTATCCTGACACCCTGACCCTTACCGATCGCCTGGTATTCATATATCTCAGTTTAATCACCCTGGTTGTTTTGATCGGTTGGCAATCCCTGAATAATCCCGGAATTCAGCTCAGTGCCAATCTTGTTTTGGGTACCGGGATTTGGGGCCTGTCCAAAATTCGCGCGAAATACCCTACAGCTTCTTTCCTAAAGGTTATTCACCTATTCTATCCGATTCCGTTGTTAATCTGGTGGTATCCTCAGGCCACCATCCTCCGGCACGTATTCATCGAAACGGACCTGGATGCTTGGCTATTACCGGTGGAAAAATTTCTTTTCCGCCGTGAATGGTACCTGATCCTGCCTTCTCATTTACCGCTTTGGATCATTGATTTTTTCCACCTCGTTTACTTTTTTTATTATCTCAGTCTTCTTCTATTCGCTTCTCTGGCAGTAAAACGGCAGGCTTCCCTGGTCGCCGAATATGTTTTTGTTCTCATGGGTGTCATGCTCACCCTGCAACTGGTGATCCTGGTTTTTCCCTCATCCGGCCCTGTTGATCAGCGTTCCATTACCCTGCCTCATCGTTTAATGTTTGCCTCTCTTATGGATTGGGTTTATCGTACTTTTGACCACGGCGGAGGAGCATTCCCCAGCATTCATTCCGCCGCCGCCTGGGTCATGAATCGTTATAGTCGCCGATTCTTCCCCCGGTGGTCCTGGGCGTTCGATCTCTTGCTCATCAGTATTCTGATTGCCACAGTTGCCTGCTCCTACCATTATGTAATCGATGTGGTTTCCGGTGTCCTGTTGGGAATACTACTCATGAATCTGCTACAATACATCTACCGCACCTTTCAGGTCTCTCATGGGACGTAAACTACTGCTGCTATTGGTGGCCGCCGGATTGACCGGTTGTGTGGAACATATCCTGCAAATCGGAATTTTGCCTGACGGGTCCAGTCATCTGATTTTTTCGTCCAAAGGAGACCGGACGGATGTTTTTGATGACGATCTTCCCCATCCCGGTGATTGGATGCACGACACGACCTGGACAATGGACAATGAAGATACAATCTGGGTTCTCACTTCCCAATATTTCAGCGCCGACAGTCAATTCCTGATTGGGCCTCAGGATAATCCCATCTTGGATATCACCCGGTCCGTGAAACCAGGGTATTTATCGACCACCTTTACCCTCACCGTTCGGTTTCACGGTCGGGAAGTATACTCCCGATACCCCCAGGTGGGACCAGTACTATTGGATGAAGCGCCCCTGGATTCCACGCAGTGGCAACGGGATGTTTTAACGTACATTTATTCCCGGGCGATAACGGACGTGGGCGTCCCGGAATCGGCGCGACAATCGGGAATTACTCCCGAGCGACTGATTCATCACCTGGACCTGTTTATCGCCAACGAATACGAACCCGTTCCCGGACAACTTCCGGATCATGCCCGCTGGCTACCCGGTGTCCTGCAACCATTCAAACATCAGTTACCAATCGGTTTTTCCGACTCGGTAGTGATCGCCCTCCAACCGTACATCACAGAACTGGAACGCCTGCAGAACCTCAAAGATGATAGTTTTGTTATTAAGTCGACACTTCCTGGAAAACTCATTTTCACCAATGCCGATAGTCTTCAACAGGACACTTTAATCTGGGACGTGAAACTGGCTGATTTCATCCAGGACGATGTTCGACTATTGGCTGAATCGGTCGTCGTTTCCGGACAGTCCGTACAGCGTTGGATTCTGTTCGGGACCATAATCCTGTTGGGTGTACTGGTCATTCTTTTCTCCGGTATCTGGCTGGTTCGCCGTTTCCAGCGAAGTCCCTAACCTGATAATCGGAATCGGGGCTAAATTTCACCATGACTATTTCATCCAAATCCCAAGCGTATATTGACCGTCTCAAACCGGCCTTCATCGGTCTGGACACTACTTATCCCCTGGCGGACGGGCGAACAACCCGTCGAATCTATCTGGATTCCACCGCCTCCACACTTATGTTTCGCCCGGCCCACGATGCAGTGGAAGCCTATTACCGGCATTATGCCAACACCCACAGTCTCCTTCACTTTTCCGCCAAAATTTCTACGGAACTCTACCACTGGGCCCATGAGCGCATTCTCCATTTCCTCCATGCCGATCCACAGGATTATGCCTGTTTCTTCACCGGCTCCGGCGCTACGGCGGGAATGAATCGGATGGCGCGGGTCTTTCGCGATTTCCGCCCCGACCGGGATACGGTTCTCGTGTCACTCATGGAACATCACTCCAATGACCTTCCCCACCGGAAACACGCCGGGCAGGTCATTCATACGCCGTTGGATAATCACGATGGACAACCGGGTTGTATCCGAATGGACGCCCTGGAACAAACCCTGCGGGAAAACCGGGACCGGATCAATTACGTAGCCGTTACGGGCGTCAGCAATGTCACCGGGATTATTAATCCCATCTACCGGGTGGCGGAACTGGCCCACCGCTTCGGTGCCCTCGTTCTCGTGGATGGCGCTCAAATGGTGGCCCACCTGCCCGTATTTATTTCCAATCCGGACCACCCGGAACAAAACCTGGACGCTTTCGTCTTTTCCGGTCACAAGACCTACGTTCCCGGTTCTCCCGGCGTGGTGATTTGCCGGAAGGATATCCTGCGCGCCATTGAACCGGAAGAAGTGGGCGGCGGAATGGTGGAACGGGTGTTTGTGGACCGTTATCTGATCACGGACAAGTTTCCCGACCGGGAAGAAGCCGGTACACCTAATATTCCCGGTGCCATCGGACTGGCAACTGCGCTGGATATTCTGGACCGGGTAGGGATGGATGTGCTTTACGAAGAGGAATCAGACCTGATTTCATACGCGCTGGAACAGATGAAAACCATTCCCACAGTGATGGTCTATGGCGAAACCAATATGAATATCTGTCCCCGGGCCGCGTCAATTTCATTTAACATTTACGGCCTGGATCATGGTTTCACCGCCGCTGTACTTAACGATTATCATAATATTGCCGTACGAAATGAATGTTTCTGCGCCCATCCCTATGTGGAAGAAATGATTAAAGACGACATTCCGGCCGAACTCCACAAAAAGGAAAATATTCTCAGTCTCCGGGCCAAACTTAAATCAGGGATGGTCCGGGCTTCTTTCGGATTATACAATACCCGGGAAGATGTGGACAGCCTGGTCAACGCATTGCGAGACATTTCCGATCACCGCGAGACTTATCAAGCCCTGTATACTGTGGATGAAGACGGAAATTACCGGCACACCTCGTTTCACCCGGTTCTGGGACAACTTTTTTCCATCCATAAACTGGTGGATTCGGTTTTTGAATAAGTACTATCCAATCGCGCTGATTGCGTTGGTTCTTGTTTCCCTTTCCGCTCAGGATGATGAAACCTGGACTCCCATGAATCCAGGTCCCTTTTTAAAAACCATAAAAATCATTCACCAACCTCCCGAGATTCTGTTTCAGGGCCGACCCTATGATTTGGAACTGTATGTGGATTTCCCAACGGATTCCATCGAAACCGTTTCCATTAATATCAAAACCGACAGCATGTATACCTTTCTGGAAATTCCTCTTAAAAGCAAAGAAGATCATTATACCTATCGTTTCAGACCGCGGCGATTCAAGGGAAATGTGGTGGAATATTTTTTTACAGTCCGGCTGACCAATTTTAAAATATTTGCCTCACCCATGGATGATGTGGGTCAGATAAAACCCGTCCATCGGACCCTGATTGATCCGGTGAAATACTGGGAATGGCGGAAAACACAATATG
This sequence comes from FCB group bacterium, assembly GCA_013152835.1. Lineage (GTDB taxonomy): Bacteria > Fidelibacterota > Marinisomatia > Marinisomatales > J089 > J089. The sequence continues at coordinate 1,021 of JAADFQ010000006.1, read as the reverse complement.
GAACGCATGGATCCTGAGCAACGGGTTGCCGAACTACGGCGTGCCATCAACGATCATAATTACCGTTATTACGTCCTGAACGACCCCCTTGTCAGCGATCAGGATTACGATCGGCTCATGCGGGAACTGGAGACGCTGGAAGCGGAATATCCCCATTTGATTACAGCGGATTCCCCCACCCAGCGGGTTGGCGCCAAACCGCTGGACGAATTCGGAACATTGACCCATGCCATTCCCATGCAATCTCTGGCCAATGCCCTGGATGAAACTGAATTACGTGCCTTTGATGAACGGGTTCGAAAATTGCTGAACCTGAATACACCCGTTGATTATGTAGCCGAACCCAAACTGGATGGCCTGGGTGTGGAGCTGGTCTACGAGAATGGACACTTTATTCATGGTTCCACCCGGGGTGACGGAACCACCGGTGAAGATGTGACGACTAACCTGAAAACAATCCGTTCGATTCCGCTTCAATTGCGCGATATAGAGAAACCGGTTCCGACACTTATAGACATCCGTGGTGAGGTATTCATGACCCATCAGGCCTTTCGCGCTCTGAACGAAACACGGGAACAGGACGGAAAACCACTGTTTGCCAATCCGCGGAACGCCGCCCGCCGGGAGTCTCCGTCAACTGGACCCGGCCATTACCGCCCGGCGAAAACTGAGCATATTTTGTTACCAGGCCGGACGGATGGAAGGCGTCAATCTTTCAACACATGATGACTTTCTAACGCATCTGAAAGCCTGGGGAATCCCGGTAAACCCGTTGATAAAAAAGATTACCGGTATTGAAGGCGCGCTGGAATATTACCGGGACCTGGAAGACCGTCGTGAATCATTGCCCTATGATATCGACGGAGTGGTCATCAAAGTGAATTCCCTGGCTTACCAGGAAACCCTGGGTGTGAGAAGCCGCTCACCACGCTGGGCAATTGCGGGAAAATTCAAAGCCCGTCAGGCAACAACGCAACTCCGAAATATTGATATTCAGGTAGGACGAACCGGCGCCATCACC
>JAADFQ010000005.1 GCA_013152835.1 FCB group bacterium | reverse complement strand
GGCCGGAATGGTGATATTCCCCTTCCCGTCGCTAAGATTAAACTTTTTCTCCGATATGGGATCCCGGAGAATTCCATTTTTGTGTTCCGGCATATGCAGTTTCGCCAGGTTCAATTCGATGTCGGTGGAAACTTCCTCGTCCGTATCGTTGAAGGCGAATACCATTAAAGAATATTTATTGTTTTTATGGTTGGTGAACAGAGAAGCGACTATTTTGTCCTTGTTGAACTTCTCCATGGAGATCAGGGACTGATTATTCCAATAGGGATGGAAAACAACATCATCATCCCAGGGGAAATATTTACTTAAAGCGGCTAAGACTCTTCCCTTGGCTTCACCCGCTCCCCAGGTCATGGTGTCGTTGACAAAGCAGATACCGAAGAAATGGTCGACGGCTCGTTGCCTTACCTCTTTTGGCTGCTTCCTCGCGAAGTTCCATATTTCGCTCAGAAACACCTGTCCTCCTCCCCAGGCGTAGGGAGTGAATTCAGCCCGCATGCGGGGCAGGGAAAGCATTTTGGTGTAATTATAGGGCCACGTTTTCTCCCGGGCTTTCTTCATTTTAAAGTAAGAGTCAAACTGTTCACCCGGTATCAGAACATCGGCGAAGGACAAGTAAGCCATCTTGGGCTGGCCGGACATGTGAAAGGTTATCCAGTTTTTCGAGCCGTATTTTTTGGTCACCCGGTAAATCCTTTTCATGGTTTCCCGCCAGGGAAGAATCGCCAGTTCGGTCCGCCGCTTCCCGGTGGAATCGATATAGCCGCATCCATGAAGTTGATTCTGGTCGTTCGCGGCGGCCCCGCAGTCGAAATAAAGTCCTATGGGCGCGGGTGAGTCCTTGGTCATCTCCCGCATAAACTTGTCCAGATAATAGATATAGAAATTCTGGTAACTTTTTGAACCATAGCAGACCGGCGCCATAATGTAGTTCTTCTGTCCGCCCAGTTTCATGCTTTTACCTTTGATATCCGGCCGGTTGGAGGGGACCGGACGCCACTCCTCCTGGAAATATTTATATTCCGGCACCCTCCCGTCTATAAAACGATGATTTAAATAGTGGGCGCAGATATAGTGGTTCTTTTTCCATCTCTTGTTCAATCCCTCCCGACGCTTCCTCAGGAACGTGTCTGAAAGGTTCAAGTAGTTGAGCTGGGGACTCCAGCCTCTGCTGTAAAGACTGACGTTTTCAAAACCGGGAATTCCTTGACCACCTCCACTAAATCCCCAGTAGGCGCGCCGGAAACCAGGAGGGTTGACGGGACGAGCCGGCAGAGCCTGCAGTCCGAAAGAGAAGCTGAGCGGCTTGGTGAATTTCGTTTTATGGTCGATGATATGGAAACGGACGACGTAACTGTCCTTGCCGGGAATGAACTCCATTGCTTTGTCAGGGTTCTTCAGGCTCCAACCCTGTAGACTCTGCCAGCACCACTGCAATCCAACCTCCGGGCTTCCAATGCGGACGAAATTGACCGGCCGGGAACTATAAGGCTTGCGCGGCAGGTAGCCGGTGGGGCTGTCCGGCCGGTATTGTCCCGAGTACCATAATTTCGCTATCTCTTTAGAGATGGGAATTTCCAGGATCAGTCCGTCGACAACACCTCTTTTCCCTNAGTAATCCTGTACCAGCCGAAGCCGTCGAATTCAAGCCAGGCGTTATTCTCAACCTGTAAATTGCCGGCAACTCCCGTGGTTTCAATGGTGGCTCTTTCATTTTTAGGCTTTTCAATGACGGTTTTAACTGCTGATATTGGTTCCCATTTCCCGTCCCTGAGGATTTTAAGCTTAATCGGCCCGGAGAGAAGTTCTTTTCCCTGGGAAAGAATCCGGGAGGGAAGAAGAGATTTATCAAAGCCGTAGGAACGCCCCCAGACCCTCACCTCGTTTTTGCTGATTTCCATCGGCGTCCAGGGAGCCGGAACCGTATCCTCCTCTCCTATTTTGTTGTCATACCATACCGGCATGGACTTCTTTTCAAAGGCGGCGGAGACCAGAGGTAATTTTTTGCCGGCTCTGGTCAGGGAAAGTCGCGCCTCGTATTTACCGACCGGCAATTTGCCGGCGTTGAACTTGACGGTCTTTTTCACCGAATTAAAGGATCCCACCTTTAATCGCGTAATCGTCTTGTTTCCGGGCAGGGAGATTACCTTGAGCGTTCCGCTTAAAGGCTTTTTGAGCCAGCGGTAACTCCCCAATCTGATATCCACCAGGGCTATATCCGGTGTGGGAACATAGCGTACATTTATCCCATGGAGGAGCGAATAGGCGAATAGGCGACGCTGAGAGAATATAATCCGGCCGTTTTCATCCTCGACACGCAGGTAGTTGATCCCGGCCACCGGGGTTTCCAGCTGCTTGCCGAGGCTAATCTCCACCGTTTTCCCGGCTGTTACTTTAACCGTTTTTTCCAGAACGAATCCTTTACCGCTCTCTGCCGGCGGCTTGGATTTTTCTTGTTTATCTTTCGACTGTTCCGGGACGTCGACTCCGAAAAAGACTTTTAATTCTTTTTTCTGCTTCGAATAAATTTCCGCCTGAAAGGATAATCTTCCACTTGAGGGGTCGTTGAAATTTTCCACCCTTACGACCGGGCCGGAATCCGTCAATCCGGCTCGCGCCAGGGGGACGAGCGCTCTTCCGTTGAAGGCCCAGACGGAGTCCGTTTCCTTAACCTGGAAGGCGCTGTGCCCGAAGTTGATCCCGAAATTCCGCACCGGTGAATCATTATCGCTTATTGAAGCCCAGGGAACCTCCAGTTCCACCGTCCAGAATTCGTCCGTCTCATCCATTCCATATTTCCAGCGCCCATCCCAGGAGGCGTCTCCATTTTCAGCGTCGTAAACCGCGCCGTTCCCGTTGACGGCGAAGAGGAAATTCCCTTTCGCCGTCTTAATGTTCAAGGAAAAGTGGTCGTCATTCAGAATGGATTTATCATCGGCCGCCGATTTGCCGACGCTTCTTTTTAGCGGACTGCCCACATATTTGGTGCGGTTCCGCAGGAATTCCTCAGGGACGGGCCAACGGAAGCAGACATAAAGGTTCTTGGCGTCATAAGCGGTGTAGACGACAGTCTTATCACTGTTGGCCACTCCCAGAATGGTGTCAATCCAGCCG
>JAADFQ010000004.1 GCA_013152835.1 FCB group bacterium | reverse complement strand
GCATCTGACCGGCGCGGGTACCTTTAAAATAATGGTATACCCGATAAAAAATCCAACTCACCAGCAAAAGGTCAACCAGGTCAACCAGGGTTACGCTTAAAAAACCGATGTGAAACAAAGTCATGAGAAAATTTACGTCCTGCGGTTAATACCGGAACAGGTCCTCATTGATCGGATTCAATCAGGCGCTCGACGAATTTGATCCACAATTTTCACCGTTCGGACGGTTTCCCGCACGTCATGAACCCGCACCACCCGGGCACCTTTTATAATTGCCACACTCACCGCCGCCAACGTACCCTCCAATCGTTGATCCACCGGAAGATCCAGGGTAACGCCGATAAATGATTTTCTACTGGGTCCCACCAGGACGGGAAATCCCAGTTCCTGAAATTCGCTGAGCCGATTCAATAAAACGAAATTATCCTCCACCCGTTTCCCGAATCCAATTCCCGGATCTACGATAATATTCTCATCCTTCAGTCCTTTTCGGATCAGGCGCTCTACTTGTATTTCAAAGAAAGCCACAATATCGGTGACCACATCCGTATAGACGGGATTATTCTGCATAGTCTGCGGTGTTCCGGCAATATGCATCACCACTACCGGGCAATCAAATTGAGCAGCGATATCCACAATGCGGGGATCAAAATTCAATCCGGAAATATCATTAATCATGGAAGCTCCGGCTTCCAGGGCCGCCTGGGCCACTTCGGATTTATAGGTATCCACGGAAATGGGAATTGAACTTTTTTCCCGAAGGCCCTTAATCACGGGAATTACCCGTTGAATCTCAGCTTCCACTGCAACCGGCATCGCGCCGGGCCGGGTTGATTCGCCTCCGATATCCAGAATATGGGCTCCGTCTTTTTCCATTTGGAGACCATGTTCTATGGCCGCATCAGGATTCAGATATTGACCGCCATCGCTGAATGAATCAGGCGTAACGTTGAGTATTCCCATCACTACCGTATCAGCGAGGGGATCACGAATTTGTTGTCTTAGACGATCAGAACCGGGTATACCCAATTTATTGTTTCGATGCCGGGGCTTCGGATCTTGGTTTTGGTGAGCGGCGTGGATTCTGTTGCGCAGGCCGGGACTTGGAAGTGGTTCGGGGATTCCGTTCAGTGGTTTTCTGGTTTGACCGCGGACGGCGACGGCGACGATTGGAGGAACCATTCCCTGGCGGTAGAGATCGACGGAGTTTCTTCCCTCCCAGGATTTTTTGAATATCCGCACCATCAATCGTTTCATACTTCAATAATTCTTCTGCCATCCGATGGAGAATTGTCAGATTATCCTTGAGAAGCGATACCGCTCGTTTTTGCGCTTTTCTTACAATTCTAACTACTTCTTCATCAATCATCCGTGCCGTGGTTTCACTATAATCCCGATGGGATTGTATTTCACGACCCAGAAAAATTTCTTCATTCTTTTTTCCAAAGGTCATGGGTCCCAGAACATCACTCATTCCCCATTCGCAGACCATTTTTCGGGCAATACGAGTGGCTTGTTCGATATCGTTTCCGGCACCCGTGGTTAATTCATTAAAAATCAATTCTTCCGCTGCTCGTCCACCCATCATGATGGCCAACCGTCCTTCAATATATTCCTTGGGATAGCCATGTTTTTCATCAATCGGGAGCTGCATGGTGAGCCCCAGGGCTCGCCCACGGGGAATAATGGTAACTTTATGTACCGGATCGGCTTTGGGAATCCGGGCCGCGATCAGGGCATGTCCCGCTTCATGATAGGCCGTGACTTTCTTTTCTTCATCAGAAAGAATCAGACTTTTTCGCTGAACCCCCATCATCACCTTATCCTTGGCATCCTCGAAATCGGACATATCCACGGCCTGCTTCTTCTTCCGTGCTGCCAGCAATGCCGCTTCATTGACAATATTTGCCAAATCGGCACCCACCAATCCCGGAGTACCTTTGGCCAGTGATTCCAGATTTACCTTGCGCTTATTCATAACGATATTTTTCGTGTGGACCTTTAAAATACCAATCCGTCCTTTTACATCCGGAACATCCACTACCACCTGGCGGTCAAAACGGCCGGGACGCAGCAGGGCCGAATCCAGTACATCCGGGCGATTGGTAGCCGCCATAAGAATGACGTTCTGTTCATTGTCGAAGCCATCCATTTCCACCAGCAACTGATTCAGCGTCTGTTCCCGCTCGTCATGCCCGCCGCCTAACCCGGCGCCACGCTGGCGGCCCACAGCATCCAGTTCATCAATAAAAATGATGCAGGGTGCATTTTTCTTTCCCTCTTCAAATAAATCCCGTACGCGGGAGGCGCCCACCCCGACAAACATTTCCACAAAATCAGCCCCGCTCAAGCTGAAAAAAGGTACATTTGCTTCTCCGGCCACCGCGCGGGCAAGCAGGGTTTTCCCCGTACCCGGAGGCCCGACCAACAGCACACCCCGGGGAATTTTTGCCCCCAGTTTCTGGAACCGTTTCGGGTGCTTTAAAAAATCAATCACTTCCCGTAATTCTTCTTTCGCCTCATCACATCCCGCAACGTCGTAAAAATTGACTTTCCGCATACTGGGATTCCACATTTTGGCCCGGCTCTTCCCAAAATTAAAGACGCCGCGCATCCCGCCGGCACCACCGCCCTGCATTCGCCGGATAATGAAAAACCAGAACCCGATGAGTACCAACCAGGGCAGCAAGGCCTGTAGATATCCTGTCCAGTCAACAGTCTTTTCCTTATAATTATACTCTACGCCATACTGTTCCCATTCCGCTTGGGTCTCGCGGTCAATGACCCGAATCTGAACAAAGAATTTGGTGATTTCCTCCGGTGTTCCCATGGGTGAAATAATAGTCTGCGGTTCCGACAAGATTCCATGAAATGTATTTTCGATAATGGTGGCCCGGGATATCTTTTTATTTTGGAGAAAGTCCCGGTATTGGAAATAATCCACTTCAAATTCCTTGTCACCGGCGCCGGTAAATAAACCGGATAAAAATATGGCCAGAAGGATAATGGATATCCAAACCATCGATGTTTTGCCGGCCTTCTTCCATTGAAATCCCGGGGGTGTGATCTTGGGACCGGTTGGCGACTGGCGTTTCTGATTCGTTTTCCCGGGACGCTTGGTACCCCGGGGATTTTCCTTTGCATTCATTCGTTTACATTTCCTTCTATTCGATAAATCGCCGGTAAATAGCGAAATTGTTGATCGTAGTCTAACCCATAACCAACCACAAATTCAGGTGGGATTTCAAAACCCACATAATCCACGGGGAAAGGAATCTTGACCATATCCGGTTTCAATAATAAGGTTACGATAGTGACCGATGCCGGCCCGGCTTCCAACATACGATCTTTAATGAATTTAATCGTTAATCCCGTATCAATAATATCCTCAACGATGATCACGTGGCGATGGGTAATATCAGCGGAAATATCCTTGATCAATCGAATGGTACCCGTGGACTGCTCTCCGGCATAGCTGGATACCTTGATAAAATCCACTTCACTGGGAACCGTCATTTCGCGGATTAAATCACTGAGAAAAATAAAACTGCCGTTCAGAATCCCAATAAAAATTGGAGTCTGATCTACAAACTTTTTCGATAATTCATGGGCAATTTCGGTGGTTCGCTGTTGAATCCTGGATTGCTCAATAAAACAGGTAAGTTTTGTGTTTTGAATAATCATAAACCGGTTACCAGATTTTCAAATAAAAGTTCCGCCTGATTGCGGGTCCGGGGGGTGAGTTTGATTTGTTCACTGATTCGATGGCCACAGACCCAGAGGACTTCTTTACCCTGTGCCAGGACATATTGATTGGCCTTGGAAAAACGATCCACTTTAAGATCAATGAGCAAATCGCTGACCTTTTTCCGTCCGTGCATTCCCAGCGGTTGAATATAATCCCCATCCTGCCAATGACGGAGGACTAATTCCCCAAAGGCCTTCAGACAATCCTCATCTACAATTTCACAGCCCGGCCTTGGTTCCTCGATCGTCTTCCCGGAAACCGGATTCCAGACAAAAATACCCGACGGTAATTCCACCCGCTCCCCCGGAAGGACCGGTACGGTTACCCGTTTAGGAAGCGGTTTAACTCTCAAAATCCACTGATTGCGGTTTCGTAATAAATAGGAACCACCGGGCAGAGGATGAAGCAGCCCCGTTTTCCGGGAAGACAACGTTTGTCGGAGACTGTTCCAATCCTTTCTCCGCCAGGGTTCAGCCGGACTATCCAGAATTTGAATAGTGCGGATTTTCAGGTCTTCATCAAGCATATCGAAAAGATGACCGTTGAATACCCAGTGCGCACCCAGTTTTTTCCCGACAGACGGAAGTAAATATTGCTCAATCAAATATTTCAGGCTGGCTTCCATGCTTTGAAGAGCCTTTACTGAATGTTGGATTTGTTTGGTCAACGAAGGGACCTTGGCCTGCCAGGGGGTTACGATACGATGCCGCAGAAAATTCCGGGGAATGGATTCATCCCGGTTGGTGGAATCTTCGCAATAGTTTATTTGATTCGCTTGTGCATATTGTTCCAGATCTTGCCGGGAAAAAGATAACAGGGGTCGCAGAATTCGCCCCCGTCGTTCCGGAATTCCGGCCAGTCCGGGGGCCCCGGCTCCGGACTGGAGCCGAAACAAAATAGTCTCGATTTGATCGTTTCCGTGGTGCGCCGTTACAATCAAATCCGCTCCCACTTCCTGTCGGATGGATTCCAACGCGGCGTAACGCAACTCCCGTGCCTGGGCTTCGGGACCGTCGCCTGATTCTCCCGTGAAATCCGGAGATCGGACCTGAAAAAGAAGCTTACGGTGCCGGGCTTCTTCTTCGACAAGCGCCTGATCTTTATCTGAATCCGGGCGCAGGTGGTGATTGACGTGTGCAACGGTAAGGGAGAATAAATATTCCTGGCGGAGTTTATCCAGTAAATCCAGGCAAACCATTGAGTCCAGCCCGCCGGAGACGGCCACAACCACCGATGTCCGGGATGGATCGGGGTTCAGGCGAAGCCATGCTCTGCGAAATCGTTCCTTCATATCTATTTGAACTGGGAAACGACCCGGGCCACTTCTTTCGCCGAGGACATAATATAGAAGTGAACGCAGGGCACTTTGGCTTTGACCAATTCCTGAACCTGAGTTAAGGCCCAGTCAATACCGGTTTCGTACACCGATTTTTTATCCAGTCCGGTAATCTTGTCCGTAAGCGCATTGGGAATATCTACATAAAAATTCCGGGGAATGGATGTCAGATGTGATTTCCGGGTAATAATTTTTATTCCCGGAATAATCGGAACCTGAATACCAATATTCCGACAGTCTTCTACAAATTTGAAATACGCCTGATTATCAAAGCACATCTGAGTCACAATATATTCCGCGCCGGCATCCACTTTGGCCTTGAGATACTGTAAATCAGTTTCCAGGTTGGGTGCTTCAAAATGTTTTTCCGGATAACCTCCCACCCCGATACAAAAATTGGTAGGATGGGCATCCACCAGGTCTTCCAGGTAAGTTCCATTATTCATATTATTGATTTGGCGTACCAGATCCACAGCATAATTGTTAAAGGATTTTCCCGGTCGATCGGCAACCTGCTTGCGAAGCTCGTCGCCCCGGACTGCCAGAATATTGTTTATCCCCAAATAGGCCAATTCAATGAGTGCATCTTCGGTTTCCTGCTGTGTAAATCCACTGCATAGAATATGGGGAACCGTTTCCACCGAATAGCGGTTTTTCAGCGCCGCGCTTAATCCAATTGTTCCCGGTCGTTTACGTTTTACCAAACGGCGAACCGAGCCATCCGGCAAATCTTCGTAGTACACTTCGGCCGAGCGGCTCGTAAGATCAATAAACGGGGGATCAAAGGGAACCAGCTCATCCACCAACTGAAAAATACGATCAATATCACCGCCTCGCTGAGGCGGAATGATTTCATAGCTGAATAACGTACTATTGGCTTTTTCCAGGAATTCAATAACTTTCATAGGCCTAATTTACTGGAGAACCAGGGGGCGAAGAAACGGGTTCTGCCTTTTTTCCTCTTTCAGGGTTGTTTGCGGTCCGTGACCGGGATAGAGCACTGTATCCTCTGGTAGGTCGCGGATGATCCGGGCCAGACTGGAATTCAGCGTTGTAGTATTTCCACCGGGAAGATCGGTTCGCCCCACCGATCCGGCGAAGATGGTATCTCCGGTGAATCCCATATGATTAACGCAATATATGCAGCCTCCCGGAGTATGCCCGGGAGTAGACAAGACCCGGATTTCACAGAATGAAAATCGGATCAGGTCATCACCATCCAGCCATTGGTCCACAACCGGTAACTTCCCCGGATTCAGCCCGAACATTCGGCATGTATCCGGATAATGTTCCAGGACGGGTTGCTCATCCTTCTGAAGATAAAACGGAATCCGATATTGATCCTGCAATTCCGCCACGGCGCCAATATGATCCAAGTGGCCGTGGGTGTTCAGTATGGCTTTTGGTTTCCAGCTACGGGAGTCCAGTTCCTGCGACAGGCGCTGACTTTCTGCTCCCGGATCCACGATCAGGGCCGATCGTTCCGGATCATCGAATCCAAGGAGATAACAATTTTCCTCAAACGGTCCTACGACCGCAGTAATTACCGTGGGAATCAAATGTTTTTAAAGAAGAATTCCGACAAACATTGAATTTTATCCTCATAAGAATGGGGATATAAAAACCATTCGGCCGCTGAGATACTGCTGAGCAGGGAATTTCCATCCTGAGGGGTAAAGCAAAATCCGGCAATTTCATGTTCATTGCGCACATTCAGAGTCTGTTCCACAACCACGGTCTGATTCAGGATGCGTCCATAGTGCCCCTGGTCGCGGCCAAACGAGAAAACCGTACTGGTCATGTCTTTTTCCGTCATCGCCACATAGGGATTATTGTACAAAGCTTCTTTCACTTTAATCAAACTCGTTGGCTCTTTAACCTTCATGGAAAACCAGAGCACGTGCATGTATTGGCTATTCACCTTCATGGCAGACGAAAACAGATTTAAATCATAGTTCATCGTATTGAATAATTCGGCGGCATCTTCCGCATGATGTGATCCATAGCGTTCGGAATTGTGCCGACCAACCTGCGGAGCGGGAATAAACGAACCTGGTTGACTAATATCATTGGCCCGGCGAATGCATACAAAACGACCCTCAATTAAATTGTCAGGATCTTCCGGGACTCCCAGCGTTTTCGTAATGCAGGATAAGTTATGTGTATTACAGGATACTACCTGAATAAACTGATCCCCTTTTACCAGAACGGAATCATTGATTCCCCGGGCGTATTTTTTCCCGAAACCATTTTCACTGCCTTGGGCCAGGAAGCCCAATACATTTTCTTTGAACTTTTGATAATACTGTTCTTTATTCGATTGTCCGATTCCCTTGGGCGTACAGTCAATCACAACCGAAGCTCTGCGGATGGCTTCCTCGGTTTCAATTTCCGGCATCATGTCCAGCGCTTTGAACTTCTGCATTTTATCTTCATCTACAGCTAACCGTGCGCCGCGATCGATCAGACGCTGAATCTTCGGGCGATCATTTTTAAAGGGTGAATTCTTGTGAAAAGTAATTTCATCAATACCCAGTTGATCCCTGAAATCACTTAGCAATCCGATCAGCGGTTCACCGATTGTGCCGGTGCCCACAACATGGATAATTCTACGATTCATCCTTTTAATCCTGTCCTGATTTTTTCAAGACGTTTTGCCAGACGGCGGTTCTGCATAAATTGTTGTCCGAACCAGACAATCAACGCAGTAAAGACAATGAGGGTTGCGGATAAGAAATATCCGAAAAATTCATACTGCATGGGTTTCTATTTCCTCCTGCAATTTAAGCGTGTGAATTCTAAAGCGCATCATGAAAATATAGAGAATTGTAAACACAATCAGGGAATAAAAGAACGGTCCCAGGATTCCCGTGGGCTGTTGCGACATTTCCACCTGGGGATGCGATTGAACTTCCGGAGCCCAGAATTTTACCGATAAAAAGATAATCGGAACGTCAATGAAAGCAATGATTCCCAACACCGCAGCGTAGCGGGCAATACGCTCCGGATGACCACCGAACTCCCGGAGCATAAAATACCCGATATAGATCAGAAACAGGATCAGGGAGGTGGTTAAACGTGGCTCCCAAACCCAGGGTTTCCCCCAGATGGGACGGGCCCAGATAGGTCCGGTAATCAGAACCAGTATCATGAACATAGTTCCGATTTCGGCGGCCGCCCGACCAAGCCGATCCCAGGCAGTCTTCTTGGTCGCCAGGAAGGCTATACCGGCCACCATCACCATGAAATAGGACAAAAAAGCGGTCCAGGCCACGGGAACATGGATATAAAATATCTTTTGTGCCCATTGTTGTTGCGGAACCATGGGAGTATGGTTTATTATTGTATTAACGTCTATGGCCAGGGCCAGAACCAGCAGCCCGAACCATATTTGATTGACACGTGATTGAATGAACATGATTATTCTTCCGTTATGTGATCAAAAACCAGGAAACCCACCAGGCCAAAACTTATGATAAATGTGCCCAGAATGAAAACCCACACCTGCCAGGACTGAAACGGTTCCCCCTTCAGCAGGCCGGCAGAGGCTTTCGTTGCGGCAATCATTACCGGGGATGCCAGAGGGAATAGGAGGACGGGCAAAAGAACTTCGCTCATCTTGGCCCGCATGGCCAGACCCGATACCAGACTTCCCAACACCATTAGACCCAGATTTCCAAAAATAAGTACCAGTGCGGCCAGTCCAATGGAAACACTGACCTGTAATTGTAAAAAAAGGAGGAAAGGCGGTAAAATGAATAAATCGGTTATGACTAAATACAGGGTGCCGCTGACCCATTTTGCCAGAAAGATAAGTCCCCGGTCCACGGGAGCGGATATGAGAAAACCAAAAGCATCAAACTCTTTTTCATAGGCATACATGCGGTGCAGACCCAGCGTGGAAATGAACAAGGTCATCACCCAGAATAAACCCGGTGCAAACGTGGACATAATATCCGGCGGTACATTGAAAGAAAATGCGAAGATTAATATCACCGCAATTCCGAAAGTCAGCATCGAGGCGCTGATTTCCTTCGATTTTAATTCCACCAGGAATTCTTTTTTTAACAGGATTCGGAACATATCAACTCATAATTTCCGAAAACACCCGGCTCACATTTTCCCTGGCCCCGGGGCCATTTTGATGATCATATAGGACCAGTCCCCGACCTAAAATAATAATTCGTGTACAATGCTCAAGCGCCCAGTCTATTTCATGTACAACGAGCAGTAAAGAACGACGGGGATTCATACATTGATCAAAAAACGATTGGGTCAACTTTCGACCTTGGATATCCAGACCGGAAAACGGTTCATCGAATAGCAGTAATTCCCAATCAATTGCTTTAGCTACCGCCAGTTTCAGCCGTTGAAGCATCCCCTGCGAATATACTTTGATGGGATCATCGGCCTGGGACAACAGTCCCACTTCTTCCAGAATGGATTCCAATGGAAAGCCAGTTTTCTCTGGATAATAAATTCGCACGGCAAATTCCAGGTTCTCCCGTGCGGACAAACCGGGGTACATTCCGGGAGCATGACCCAGATATAACAAATCCTTCCGGTTTCCCGTCTGCGTACTTCGTACTGCAATATCCTTGAAAAGGATTTCACCGCCGTCCGCAGAACTTAAGCCCGCTACCACACGGAGGAGCGTGGACTTACCGGTCCCGTTTTTCCCTAATAATCCCACCACCTCTCCCGGAGATATGGTAAAGGATATATCCGCTAAAACCGGGCGGTGATAGAATGATTTACGTAAATGATGTAACGCAAGCAAGGGGAACCCGCATCAGGCCTGTCGAATCCCTTTAAGTTTAGTCATGATTGCGGCAACTTCATTTTTTAAGTCCTGACGGGCCTGTTGAAAATCTTCGGGACTCAGGTTGCCAATTTCATAATCCATTTCCAGTTCTTTAATCTGGCGATACAATGCCCGTTTCCGGATTTGTAATGATTCCCGGTCATCATCTTCAACCAGAGGTTCCAATTGAGGCGTAAATAAAGGGGAAATCACAAACCATACCAGTGCTAGGAAAAGGATTAGAGCTAATACGGGGGCCATGGGACTCATGTGTTTACCCTCCTGTTGGGCCATAAGGCAATCAGTGTACCGATGATCAGGATATATCCGCCAACCCAGACCCAGCGGATCAGGGGCGTTAGCATAATTTTCAGATAGGCAATGTTCTTCTTGGTATCAATACCGGAAAAGACCGTATAGATATCCATATTCAGCATATTATAAATATCCAGCTCACTGTTGGGTTGTTGTGCATCCGGATTGGGATTCCGGTGATTATAAATCCGCTTCTCCGGTTTTAAATTGGTCACAAAATTCCCGTCCTGATCCGTCACGCGCAATTCGGCAATCCAGGCGTAATGATTCGCTCGTTCTTCTTCCCGGATTCGATTGAGATGAAACTGGTATTGACCCACATGATCCGATTGCCCGGCCATAAGACCGAATTCTTTTTCCTGATCAAAAGCTTTTCCGGCAAAACCAATGAACATGATCACAATTCCCAGATGCGCAATATATCCGCCGTACCGGGTTCGATTCTTATCGATCATACGGATCAGCGCCTTAACCGGTGATTCACCGTGGCGCTTCCTCCGGGCAGCAATTCCCCGGTAAAATTCAACCAGAA
>JAADFQ010000003.1 GCA_013152835.1 FCB group bacterium | reverse complement strand
CACCACCCCTCAGGGAGCTCAGATCACTACTGTGGAAGGTGGGGAAGTCCTGAATTTCTGTGCCAACAATTATCTGGGACTGGCTAACGATTCGGCTATTATTCAAGCCGCCAAGGAGGCCCTGGATACTTACGGGTTTGGGATGGCTTCAGTCCGTTTTATATGCGGAACCCAGGATTTACATAAACGCCTGGAAGCGGCCATTGCCCGGTTTTTGAAAAAAGACGATGCCATTCTCTACACCAGTTGCTTTGATGCCAATGGCGGACTGTTTGAAACCCTGCTGGGTCCGGAAGATGCCATTATCAGCGACGCTTTGAATCATGCCTCTATTATTGATGGAATTCGGCTTTGCAAAGCCCAGCGATTCCGGTATAACCACGGCGATATGGCCGACTTGGAGAAGCAATTGCAGACCGCCCGATCCACCAAAAAACGGCTGATTATGACCGACGGCGTTTTCAGCATGGACGGCGATATTGCCCGGCTGGATGAAATTGTAGCCCTGGCTGAACGCTATGACGCCCTGGTGGCGGTGGATGATTCCCACGCCACCGGTTTTGTGGGCAAGACGGGTCGTGGGTCCGCTGAATATCGGGGCGTCCTGGATAAAATCGATATTATTACTTCCACTCTGGGAAAGGCTTTGGGCGGCGCTTCCGGCGGATTTACCACCGGGCGGCAGGATATCATCGATCTGCTCCGGCAACGATCCCGACCCTATCTGTTTTCCAATACGGTGGCGCCGGCAATTGTGGCTGCCGGACTGAAAGTATTCGAATTGCTGTCCTCCACGACGGACCTCCGGGATCGTCTGGAATCCAATACCCTTTATTTCCGAAAGAATTTGGAGAAGGTGGGATTTGATATAAAACCGGGCGTTCATCCGATCGTTCCCATCATGCTCTATGACGCGCATTTGGCTCAAACCATGGCGGCCCGACTGCTGGAAAAGGGGATTTATGTTATCGGCTTCTTTTTCCCGGTGGTGCCGAAGGGCGAAGCCCGCATTCGGGTTCAAATCAGCGCCGCTCATGAACAGGTTCATTTGGATAAGGCGATTCAGGCCTTCACGGAAGTAGGGAAAGAATTGAACGTGATTCAATAGCCGTGTTGCGGTTCAATGACACCCGCGGTTTAGAGTGGAGTCAATAGTACAAATTGAAGACGCATTACTAAATAAATAATTTTTCCATCATTCCGTAGCCCGGCCGTCGAAAGAAAAGAGATTAAATGAGATTTAAGATTGATGATTATCGATTATGGATTACCAGATTGATTTCCTATTAGAATTACCTTTTTCCATTTTTCACTCATGTCACATATCATGGGTCACATTCTTTTTGAGAAAAGACGAATAAGATGATTAAAGGTCAGAATAATTTTATTCACAAAAAGATCAACCTAAAAAGGAAACAGGTTTAAAGTTGACAAAAACCTGACTGACGTGCGAACCGGGAATAATGATTTCACCGGAAAAATTCTATCCGTCGAAAAAAATCATCGTAATCCGAATCGTTATGAGCCTTGGGAGGTGAAATTTGACTTTAAAAACATTTCTCGCAATTTTTAAATATTCAAATCTTCAATATTAAATCTCTCTTGAATATTCAATATCGAATTAGTGTAGTAGTGTAATTCGCGGTTTCCCAAAAAAGTTTCTCTGTGATTTCTGTGGCTGATCCATCTTCATACGGTTTGTTTATCCGCGTAAAATGGCTCAGGAAAAGTCCATGAATTAATCATTCTTTTTACTAATTTCCCGCACCGATTTCTTCCTTCGCGGTAAACATACAGACAGGATTGATCACAAGAGGATTGACGAAGATTTTTCATGGTATTTCACGCAAAAAACAGCGGCTGCCAGACCAGCGTCCTGATATTCCTATATTCTCCCAATCTACTGGATAACCTAAACCCGGATTAACACCATGTCACCAAAACCATCTGCCGTAATTCTTTCCGCCCGTCGAACGCCTGTGGGATCATTTCAAGGTTCTTTGGCTTCCGTCCCGGCGCCTGATTTGGGTGCGGACGCCATTCGGGCCGCCCTGGAAGCCAGCGGTTTATCGCCCGAAAATATCGACGAAGTCATTATGGGAAATGTCTTACCGGCCGGATTGGGGCAGGCCCCGGCACGCCAGGCAGCGATTCATGCCGGACTTCCCCTGTCGGTGGAATGTCTAACGATTAATAAAATGTGTGGATCGGGACTGAAATCCGTCATGTTGGCCGCCCAGGCTATTCAATCCCAGGATGCAACTTGCGTTGTTGCCGGTGGAATGGAAAATATGTCCCAGGCGCCTTATCTGTTGCCCAAAGCACGTAGTGGATACCGGATGGGACACGGCCGGTTGATTGACAGCATGATTACGGATGGATTGTGGGATGTGTATACCGATCAGCATATGGGGAATTGTGCCGAACTGTGCGCTGCCGATCGTCATTATTCCCGGGAAGCCCAGGATGCCTTTGCCGTTGAGTCCTATACACGGGCCATTCGTGCGCAAAAGGAAGGTTGGTTTGCCGGTGAAATTGTACCGGTTTCCGTTCCGGTGCGCAAGGGGGATCCCCTGTTGGTGGACCGCGATGACGAGCCGGGGAAAGCCCGCTTTGAAAAAATCCCCAATCTGCGTCCGGCGTTTAAAAAAGACGGAACTATTACAGCGGCCAATGCCTCCAAAATCAACGATGGTGCCGCCGCGTTGGTACTCATGGCGGATTCGGCAGCGGAAGCGGAAAATTTAAAACCTATGGTTCGGATCGTCGCCCAGGCCAGCGCCGCTCATGAACCGGAATGGTTTACCACGGCGCCGATCAAGGCAATTGAGAAATGTTTGATGAAAGCCGATTTATCGGCGGACCAGATTGATCTGTGGGAAATCAATGAAGCGTTTGCTCCCGTAACCATGGCTGCCATTGATGAGTTTCAGCTTGATCCTCAAATCGTGAACGTACACGGCGGTGCAATTGCCCTGGGACATCCCATCGGCGCCAGCGGAGCGCGAATTCTGGTAACGTTAATTCATGCCATGCGGAGACTCAAAGTGCGGTATGGTCTGGCAACATTATGCATCGGCGGTGGTGAAGCCTCCGCTTTAATTGTGGAGACGTGTTAATGGATTTTACCCTTTCTCAGGAGCATGAATTAGTCCGGGAAACAGCGCGGAATTTCGCCCGGGATCATCTGGCCCCCGGTGTCATCGAGCGGGATGAAAAAGCACAGTTCCCGGCCGGGCAGATAAAAATAATGGGCGAATTGGGCTTTATGGGAATGATGACTCCGGAAAAATGGGACGGTGCCGGAATGGATGCCCTGAGTTATGTCCTGGCCATGGAAGAAATTGCTCGAGTGGATGCCTCTGCCGCTGTGGTCATGTCCGTGAATAATTCCCTGGTCATTCAAATTCTGTTGGATTGGGCCAGCGAAGCGCAGCAATCGAAATATCTTCCCAAACTGGCCACAGCGGAATGGATTGGGTGTTTTAGTCTTTCCGAACCGCAATCGGGTTCGGACGCCAGTAATATGCGTACTTTTGCCAGGAAGGATGGTGATCATTATATTATTAATGGGACCAAAAACTGGGTCACCAATGGTATTAATTCCAGTATGGTTATTGTCTTCTGTCTGACCACGAAAGGCGTAGGCTACAAGGGGATATCGGCTTTTATTGTGGAAAAAGGGACCCCCGGTTTTTCCACCGGTGAAAAAGAGAATAAACTGGGAATTCGTGGGTCCGATACCTGCGAGTTGTTTTTTGAAAATTGCCGGGTCCCGGCAAGCAATCGGATTGGTGAAGAAGGCGACGGCTTCCGGATTGCCATGAATACCCTGAATGGAGGAAGGATTGGCATTGCGGCCCAGGCTTTGGGTATTGCTCAATCCGCCTTGGATCACAGTCTTGCTTATGCCAAAGAACGGAAACAGTTCGGTAAGACGATTTCCGAATTCGGGGCGATTCAGAGTAAACTGGCCCGGATGGGAACCCGGATCGAAGCGTCCCGACTGTTGATCCACCGTGCTGCCTGGCTGAAAGATCAGCACAAAACCGCATGTCAAGGAAGCGGCAATGGCCAAACTATTTGCTTCCCAAACTGCTATGGATGCTTCCCGTGAATGTGTGCAAATTCACGGAGGGTATGGATATATGCAGGAATTTGGTGTGGAGCGTTTAATGCGGGATGCCAAAATCACGCAGATTTATGAAGGAACATCTGAAATACAGGAATTAATCATTGCACGAGAACTTTTGAAAGATTAACGGTGACGTTATCTGGTATGATACACATAAACCCCTATTGTAAACCGGAGGAAGAGTATGCCTGCAGTTTTTGAAGCTATGGAAAAAAGAAGTCACGAAGAAGTCGTTTTCTGCCACGATGAGAATTCAGGCCTGAAGGCCATCATTGCAATTCACGATACAACGATCGGACCGGCGCTGGGCGGTTGCCGTATGTATCCGTATAGTTCGGAAGCAGATGCGCTCCGCGATGTGCTGAGACTGTCCCGCGGAATGACCTATAAAGCCTCGATTGCCAATTTGAATCTGGGTGGTGGTAAGGCAGTAATTCTGGGGAATTCCAAAACCGGAAAATCCGAATTATTGTTCCGTTCATTCGGTCGGTTTGTCGAAGGTTTGAGTGGTCGTTATATTACAGCGGAAGATGTGGGAACCAGTGTGAAGGATATGGAATGGGTTCGGATGGAAACCGGCTACGTAACCGGTATTTCCCGGGCGCTTGGCGGAAGCGGCGACCCGTCTCCGGTAACGGCGTATGGCGTCTATGTGGGAATGAAGGCCGCCGTTAAAAAAGCAACAGGGAAAGATTCATTGTCGGGATTGAAGGTTGCCGTTCAGGGGCTGGGTCATGTGGGCTATCACCTGTGTAAAAACCTGGCGGAGGACGGGGTAACGCTGGTTGTGACGGACGTGGATAAGGATGCGCTGAAACGGGCATCGAGTGAATTCAACGCCCAGGTGGTGGCACCGGATGAAATCTATGATACGGATGCGGATGTATATGCTCCTTGTGCCCTGGGCGCCACAATTAACGATGATACGCTGAACCGATTAAAATGTCACATTATTGCAGGAGCGGCGAATAATCAACTGGAAACCGAATCCGCACATGGTCCCCGACTGGCTGAAAAGGGTATCCTTTACGCTCCCGACTACGCCATAAACGGCGGCGGGTTAATCAACGTAGCCAATGAGCTGGAAGGGTATAACCGCGATCGGGCCTTTAAACAAACGGAAGGTATTTACGATACTCTGATGCGGATCTTTACACTGGCGGAAGACGAAAATATCGCTACCTATATTGCCGCTAACCGGGTAGCGGAACAACGCATGGAAGCCCTGTCCCGGCTGAAGAATATCTATTTGCCGCGGCAGAATCCCATGTCCAAGCGTGATCACAAATAAGCACCACCCGCGACGTCAGGCCCGCATCGCCGTTTTTCAGGGTTTGTATGCCCAGGCAATCAGCGGTGAACCGGCGGATAAAGTTATCCGCGATTTGTGGGAACGGTATTCGTTCGAGCGTCCCGGTCGCGAATTTGTTCAAAACCTGCTGACGCTGGTCGATGATCATCACGGTTGGGTGGAGGAAACGATAAAACAGCATTTGCAGAACTGGGATTATGAGCGGGTGGCACTGTTGGATCGCCTGATCCTCCAAATGGCCATTACCGAGATCTATTTTGTGAAGGATGTGCCCCCCAAGGTTTCGATTGCGGAAGCCATTGAAATTGCCAAGGAATACAGCACGGAGGAAAGTTCGGCATTCGTAAACGGTATCCTGGACGCGGTGTATAAGGAATATCAGTCGCAGAAAACATAAACGGGATGATTGGGTCAGCGCCTTCGGGTACGATCCCCGGAAACATGGAAACTGTCATCCCGTATCATCGTTATTTAGCCGTAAATTTATGTTTGGAAAAAAATAATTCACCATGCTGCAAACACTATTAACTAAATTTTTTGGCACCAAGTCCGACCGGGAAATCAAATCCCTGTGGCCCTTGGTTCATGACGTCAATACTCTGGCGGAAACACTTACCGAAAAATCCGATCAGGACTTGATCGATCGCACGGCGGAGCTCAGAGAACAGATAATTTCCAGGAGAGAAACAGTCCGGAAAGAACTGCAGGATAAGCAGTTGGATAAAGAGGATATCCGGAAACTGGTTTTAGCGGCGGAAGCGGAAGCGCTGGAAGAAATACTACCCGAAGCCTTCGCCATGGTCAAGGAAATCTGTCGTCGAATGGTGGGCGAAACGTGGAGAGTTACGGGACAGGAAATACGTTGGGATATGATTCCCTATGACGTACAAATCATCGGCGCCATCATTCTTCACCGGGGAAAAATTGCGGAAATGAAAACCGGCGAGGGAAAAACTCTGGTGGCTACCATGCCCATCTTCCTGAATGCCCTCACCGGCCGCGGCGTGCATGTGATTACGGTGAATGATTATCTGGCCCGGCGCGATGCGGAATGGATGGGCGCGATTTATCGACGCCTGGGTCTTACGGTCGGGTTTATTCTCAATTCCATGGACAATGATCAGCGTCGGCAGGCCTATGCGTACGACATTACCTACGGGACCAATAACGAATTCGGTTTTGATTATCTCCGGGACAATATGTCCCTGTCTCCGGATGATCAGGTTCAGCGCGGGCATGCCTATGCGGTTGTGGACGAAGTGGACAGCGTGCTCATCGATGAGGCGCGGACGCCCTTAATTATTTCCGGGGCGGTGGATGCTCCTACGGATACCACCTTTTCCCAGTTGAAACCGGCCGTTCAGGATCTGGTCCGGAAGCAATCCGCCCTGGTTTCGGAACTGGTACGCAAAGCGGAACGCTGCATTAAGGAGGACAAGAAGGACGAGGCGGGTTTATATTTACTTCAGGCCCGACGGGGGATGCCCAAGCATCGCCAACTGATGAAAATTTTCCAGGAGCCGGGAACCATTAAACTGGCTCACAATGTGGAATCGGCCTACCTGCGGGATAAACGGCTTCATGAAGTTGACGAAGACCTGTATTTCAGTATTGATGAAAAAACGCATGTCATTGACATTACCGATAAAGGTCGAAAAGTTTTGGCCCCTGATGAACCGGAAACATTTGTGATTCCCGATCTGGGAGAAATGTTATCCGAGATCGATCAGCGGGAAGATCTGAATCCGACTCAGAAGGCCGGAGAAAAGGAAAAGGCCTACCAGATTCATGCGGATCGCAGCGGGAAAATCCACAATATTAATCAGTTGTTGCGTGCGTTTGCCATGTACGAAAAAGATGTGGATTATGTGGTACAGGAAGGGAAAGTCCTCATTGTAGATGAATTTACGGGCCGTGTATTGCCCGGTCGACGCTACAGTGAAGGTTTGCACCAGGCTCTGGAAGCGAAAGAGAATGTGACCATCGAGCGTGAAACCCAGACCCTGGCGACGATTACAATTCAGAATTATTTTCGCCTGTATGATAAACTGGCCGGCATGACCGGCACAGCGGAAACGGAATCGGAAGAGTTCGGATCGATTTATGATCTGGACGTAACCGTGATTCCCACCCACCGTCCGGTAAACCGGACCGACCATGAAGATCTGGTCTATAAAACCAAACGGGAGAAATATAACGCCGTTCTGGAGGAAATTGCCGACTGTCATCACCGGGGTCAGCCTACGCTGGTGGGAACGATTACCGTCGAAGTATCGGAACTTCTGTCCCGGATGCTGAAGCGCCAGGGAATTCCCCACAATGTGCTCAATGCCAAACACCATCAGCGGGAAGCGGAAATTGTCACCCGGGCCGGCCAGCGAGGCGCCGTTACCATTGCCACCAACATGGCCGGGCGGGGAACGGATATAAAACTGGGCGAAGGGGTCACGGAAGTGGGCGGATTGCACATTATCGGGACCGAACGCCATGAATCCCGACGGATTGACCTTCAGCTCCGGGGACGGGCCGGCCGACAGGGCGATCCCGGATCCTCCCGGTTCTATCTCTCGCTGGAAGATGATTTGATGCGGTTGTTCAACAGCGAACGCGTGGCTTCCATTATGGACCGGCTGGGGGTCGAGGAAGGGGAGGTGATCACCGCCAAAATGGTCACCCGGGCTATTTCCAATGCTCAGAAAAAAGTGGAAACGCGAAACTTCGGTATTCGAAAACATTTGCTGGAATATGATAATGTGATGAACCAGCAGCGTCAGGTGGTCTATGACCTTCGGAATCAGGCGTTGCATGGAAAGGACATGAAGGCCAATGTTCTGGAATTCATCCGTGACTTCATCGAGGATGAATTGGATCTGCTGAAGGATTCAATGCCCGAGGCCTGGGACTGGGATTCTTTACGACAAATTTTTGCCTCGCATATTCTGGTGGACGTGGATCGGGATACGATCATGAATGAATTGGGAGCTGAATTCACCCTGGACCAGTTCCGGGAATATCTGGTCGATCAGGCCTATGCTGTGTATAACGCCCGGGAAAGTTTATTACCACCGGAAATCATGCGGAATTTCGAACGCTTCGTTATCCTGCGGACGATCGATGAGAAATGGAAAGATCACTTATATGCAATGGATCAACTGCGGGAAGGAATTAATCTACGGGCCTACGGTCAAAAGGACCCGCTTCTGGAATACAAGTCCGAAGGGTTTAAATTTTTCCAGGAAATGATTTCCGATCTGAATCGGTCCAGTGTTCAGCGTCTGTTCCGGACCCGGATTCAGGGGATGGAAAACCAACCGGTGGTGCATCAGCCCCAGGTTCGCAATGTGCAGATGAAACATGATGATTCTTCCGGGATGGGTTTTACCGGGGGTCCCCAGGGCGGCGGACCTCCCCAACCGCAGAAACCGGTCCGCGTGGAACAGAAAATCGGCCGTAATGAACGAATTCTGATGCAGAGTCCCAGTGGAGAAAAGGTCGAAGTAAAATTCAAAAAACGGCAACAATATTTAAATCGCGGATATGTGGAGGTTTCCGGCTGATGTCAACAATACGGGATAAAACAACCGGCTTTGCCACGCGGGCAATCCATATTGGTAACCGATCGGATCTGGAAACCGGTGCCGTGACTCCGCCGATTCACCTGTCTTCCACATTCGAACAGGAAGGTGTGGGCGTCAATAAAGGCTATGATTATTCCCGGGCGGTCAACCCCACGCGCGATCGATTGGAACGAAATCTGGCGGAGCTGGAGGGCGGTCAACGGGCCTTTGCCTTTTCCAGCGGAATGGCGGCGATCAATGCCCTGTTGCAGTGTCTCCGGGCAGGTGATCATGTGATTGTCAGTCGTAACGTCTATGGCGGCACTCACCGACTCATTACTCAGGTTTTTCACCGGCTGCCCATTACGTTTGACTTCCTGGATTTATCCGATCTGGGAATCCTCGATTCTCATCTACGGGATACTACCCGCCTGGTGATGATTGAAACGCCCACCAATCCCCTGCTGGAAGTCCTGGATATTGCCGCCATTGCCGAGCGTACCCGGTCCCGTAACCTTTGGCTGGCGGTGGATAACACATTTATGAGTCCCTACGGACAGCGTCCCCTGGAATGGGGGGCCGATATTGTAATCCAAAGTTCAACAAAATTATTAGGGGGCCACAGTGATGTAATCGGCGGCGCACTGATCACGTCCGATGAAGAATTGATTGAAAAAATCGGGATGATCCAAAAATCAGCGGGCGCCATTCCCAGCCCCTTTGATTGCTGGCTTCTTTTGCGATCCACCAAAACACTGGCCCTGCGGGTACAGCGGCAGGCCGATAACGCCTTGCATATTGCCCGCTGGTGCCAACAGTCAGGAAAAATCACGCGAACGATCTATCCCGGACTGGATTCGCATCCGCAGTTTGAATTGGCTTCCCGGCAACAGAGGACTCCAGAGGGAAATCCGGTTTATGGCAGTGTTCTTTCCGTGGATTTAGGGTCCGTAAAGCAACGGGATCGATTCCTGAGCCGCATCGGTATTTTCACGCTGGCCGAAAGCCTGGGTGGTGTGGAAAGTCTGATTTCCAATCCCTTTGTTATGACGCACGGATCGATTCCCCGGGAAGAAAAAGAAGCCATGGGTCTGACCGAAAGCCTGGTTCGGCTCAGTGTAGGGATTGAGGATATTCGCGATTTGATTGAAGACCTTGAACAGGCACTGAATTAGTTTCCCACTGCATTCGTAAATTATTATCATACCGGGGTGGTGGAATTGGCAGACACGCCAGATTTAGGATCTGGTGCCCAAAAGGCGTGAGGGTTCGAGTCCCTTCCCCGGTACATCCATCCTGTCGTTGAGGGAACCCCGACTTTTGGGCGGGACTGAATCCTGTTCTCATCCCGGAACCGGGAGGGTGCTGATCAAGGGTCTCGGAGTCTATTCCTGTGGGTTTTATAATTGTTATGCAAAACTATATATGTCGGTTGTGGGTATTTTTAATCATGAATAAACCATGGGGAAATCAGGTGAAACAAGTATATGGAAACTGATAATTGTAAATTATTGGAACAAAGTGGAAAATATTTAATTACTTTAATACTAATGGGAAATACATTTAATTTTCATAACGTTACATAACGTAATCATAACTAAAAAGGAGTAAAAATGGCATTTCAAGTGTACCATCCTCGTGCAGTCGGTCGTTCTTCAGTGACCATCAGCGTCAGCCCTTCCGGAAGAATCGGACTCAGCACCCTGTGTTTTAATACCTATTTCAAGGGGGCGCGGAATGTTGAATTGTATTATGACCGCAGCGCCAATAAAATTGGTTTAAAACCATGCCAGGAACCGTCCAAACATTCCATGCGTTTGACGGCCATCGGCAAGGGTCCGTCTTATTTGATCAATGGCCGTGGCTTTTTAAAAGCCAATCGCGTTCAGTTCGAAGGTCTACGCCGGTTTATTCCCGATTTTGATGAAGAATCCGGAATGCTGGTTATTTCCCTGGACTAACCCTTCATCGTTCCAACGATGTGAAAGCGCCATTCCCTGGAGTGGCGCTTTTTTTTTAATCCCGATATGGAGGAAACCACCCCGATGAATATCGAGGGTGAATGAATCCTTTTCTATAATACCGGGATCATACTTCTGTGATGACTTTATCAGTATCTGCCGTACCATGGAAAAAATGCCCCGGATAGAGTTGAACCGGGCTTAGGGTCTGTCCATCGCCCGTCCCAAATCCGTTACCACGGAATAGATTAAAAACAACATCTGAATTTTGTAAACGGAATTATAAAAAAGAGCCTGGCAACGGCCCTCTTTTCCTCTTTTTTATTTGAAACCCGAAGGTGTACACTCTTCGGTCACAACTGAACGGAAATCCCGATGTGTAAACTGCTTAAGGAGGCGTATATGAAATTCCCGGTAATGTCATTAAAGTATCGGTGTTCTTCAATGGGATCGGGCCCATATGCCCGGCTGGAATTTTCCTCTGACAACCACCGGTATTCGAAGGTCAACTGGTGTTCAAGGAACAGGGAAATCGAAGGTGTCAGGGCTTTATCCAGACCGATCAAACCTTTGATTCCCAAACCGTACTGCTTGCGGTTGTTCTTTTGTTGACTGACACCGTTCTTTGCATTTGTGTATTTGGAACCATTGTCGAAATACGAATAACTGATCGACGGGCCAAAACCGACATACACGATGGCAGAAGGGCGCCGGGAAAAAGAATGAATCCACTGTGAGGAAAAAGATACGGAATAATCCTGACGGTTGTAATTGTGTCCCCGTGTAGTTTCGGTAGTGTCGCCGGGATTTTGAATGCCCCGGTTTTCCGTATTATTGCCGGACCTGTAATTAGCGGACAGATTGAATTCATAGCGACATGCGTTAGAGGTTGATGTTGGGACTTGGTATGCTCCGGTAAGGCCTCTTATTATACCAAACCGAAGTGTTTTGGGCGGTATATCGATGGCGGATTCAGTCGTTGGTTTTCGGGCTTCAGTCTGAGCATGGATCCACAGCGGCAATAGAAGTCCTACACTCAGGATCCGACAGGTTCTAAATATCATATTACCTCCAAAATTAAGCTGTATACAACAATCCAAAATATAATGGAAAACCTCAGCGAGACAACGTGCTGTTGCGGTTTCTTTATCCCGATACACATTTGTCCAAAATAAAACTTTTTGAAAACAGTAGAGCAACATTCAAAACTCACCCCTGAATCTCCTCTCTTTACTCTCGTTACAACGCTCTGCATTATAACGCTGAAATTCATTTTGGACAGCTGCGCCGATTTTTTCAGAATAAAATACCCGGTTTGAATCCGCCGGAGAATGTCAATGACTATTCCACACGGTCGACCTCGTTGTCTTCGCAATCCGTCGAACCGCAACAACTGTTCGTTGCAGCCAATTCCTTTTCCTGTTCTTCATGTTGAGCCGACGTTAGCGATTTGACGCCTTTAATAACGGCACAGGTGGGACAGGAGCATACACCTGTCCGGAAATTATTTTCAATGGCCTCCGTTGGACAGTTTTCGATACAAGCGCCACACGCCTGGCAAGCATCAAGGTTCAGCACCTCGTATTTCCGCGTCATCGGATTTTTTCCAAACACATTCGCCGGACATACAAGATCGCATAACACGCAACCGATGCATTTTTCGGGGACAATCCGAATTTGCGTGTTTTTTACACCCCGAAGGAGTTCATTGACATCCGCCCGCCACAACGGGGACCAGCCGGGTAAATCAAAACCGAGGTACGTGGCAAGTAGGATAATCCCCGCCGACCAACCGAGGGTTTCCAGGGAACCCATCGTCCGGGAAGCCAGTGCGACTACCGCGAATACCGATGCGAGGATGATCCCAAGCGAAAGACCTTTTTGTACTCCCGGTTTACCGGGCAGCCGGAAAACCAGCGCACTGGTAAGAACGCTAAGGAGGAGAACCGACAGGATCGATTTCCACCACAAACCGCTCACCCAGATCGACATAAGGAGCAACGGCAGGATGAGAAAGAGCAGGGCGTTGAACGCCAGATTGGTCCCCATGATCAGGCGATCTTTGAGCGGGAATCCGACACGGCGATGTTTCCGCTCAGTCAGTTGTTTCCCACGATGTAGATACGCGGGTATATCTTTGATATCCGCGGGACCAAACCGCGGTTTCCAGCCGGATCGATCTTTCAACGCCCAAATATTTACACCGGCCGCCGATAATTGAGGGAGAATCAGTTTCCGGTGATCGACCAAATTCTCGATACCGCTCGTTTTGAGTACCGAAATAACGGTATCGGCAGTAAAATGACCACCGCTTGCCGCGCACCAGACATTGATACCTTTCGTGGGCGCTACCAGCAACCAGGCGTCGATTTGGTCATGCTCCAGAGTCCGGATTACTTTTCGAACGGTTAATTCAAAATTGCAGGTGACCAGGACTGGCGATGAACGACCGGGACATCCCACCCGGCGAAGGCCCGGCTTAGTGGGGAAAGGGAACAGACGACCGAAAAGAAACCAGATATCTTTCAGACGGTTCAGGATCACGTCCTATCCGCCCCAGGGCAAACCGGTGAGTTGTACAAAGAGTTTCCGGTAAGGGTCAATTCATCCACCGGCTTACGAGGGGTGTGAAGGGGCGTAGATTTCTGTCGGTATTACCGCAATGAATCCGAGTTTCATGACCTGTTTTCCTGCCTCCGCGTTCCGGCGTCTTCGGTAATGCACCATGCGCTGTCAAGAAGATGGACTACACACGGGTCAAGAATGCCATAGAATATTTGATTTCCGTCCCTGCGGGACGCAATAATTCCGTTCAGTGTTAATCGCTGAAGCTGATTCGATACAGCCGTGGGTTTCATGTCCAACGTTTGGGCCAGGTCGGATACACAGATCTCCTCAGCCAGGAACAGGGCATGCAGTATTCGGAGTCTGGTTCCGTTGGCCAGTATTTTGAAGGTTTTTTCGAGGGACATGGCCTGATCTTCGGTAATCATGGGGCGACTCTTGAGGTCGGGTCGCGCGGTACAACATGGCTCAACTTGCGGTGTTATCATCAACTTCTCCTCTCAAATCTTATTACCACTATTCCATTATATAGTGGAATGATGGTTAACATCAAGTATTTTTCCTTCCGAATGATATATTGAATACCCTATCAGGGATAGAATATCAATAGGGTACGGGACAAACAAGAATAATTCCGCACCAAAGGTTGGGGTATTTCCACATTACGGAAGTTTGAAACGATCGCAAAGCTCACGTCATTCTGAAGAGTGGGGTAATGAAAAATTCCAGACTTTTATTCGGCTTGAATTATTGCCTATGATTATCCGGTGCCGTTTTATGGGTAGCGAGGAGTGAAAGAAAACGAAACGCAGATTTCGGTAATAATGAAAATATTCCGTCCCGCAAATCTTTAGGATTCACGTATCCGATAAGGGTGTGGATTTTCCTGATTTGAACCGGAATGTGTGGCAATTATGTGTGTAACCCAAAATCTCCATTGCTCACACCCGAAAACCGGAGTACTTTTACTCAATGTTACGATTACTGAAACCGGCAAAACTGGTGATCATTATTTGGATCGCGCTGCTACCGTTCCGCCTGACAGCTCAGGAACCCTTCGCTCAGGTTCGCCTGGAGGGCCTGACCCCGGTTGAGTATTCCGCGCTGCGGGCCCTGGGTCTGGCTGTAGAAGATGGTTGGCGGGACCGGGACGGCGCCCTGCATCTTCCCGTATCCGTGTCGGAATTACAATCGCTCCAATCCGCCGGATGGTCCCCGGTTGTGGAAATTCCGAACCTTACCGCCTATTTCCAGACCCGCAGTGTACCGACGGTGGAACGGGAATTTCCCCTGGGAAGCATGCTGGGGAACTACACCCTGGAGGAAGCCCTGGCGCGGATGGATACCCTGGCGGTCCGATATCCCAATCTGGTGAGTCCCCGGGACAGCATCGGCGCCACCATCGAAAACCGGGCGATCTGGGCTTTTAAAATTTCGGACAATCCGACGGTGGATGAAGCCGAACCGGAAGTACTGTTCACCGGTGTGACCCATGCCCGGGAACCGTTGGGCATGATGAATATCCTGTATTTCGCCCAGCAATTATGTGAAAACTACGGAACCGACCCGGAAATGACCTTTTTGATCAATCATCGGGAAATCTGGTTTATTCCCATGATCAACGTGGATGGGTACGTGTATAACCAGACTCAGCATCCGGAGGGAGGCGGGATGCACCGGAAAAATCGACGCAATACCGGGTGTGGCAACGGAACGAGCCGGGGTGTTGACCTGAACCGGAATTTCGATTACGACTGGGGCGGACCGGGAGCCTCATCCTATCCCTGCGACAATACCTTCCGGGGCGATTCGGCCTTTTCCGAACCCGAATCCCGGGTCGTGCGCGATTTTATTCTGAATCATGATTTTTCCAATGTGC
The DNA here is from genome assembly GCA_013152835.1 of FCB group bacterium. Taxonomy (GTDB): domain Bacteria; phylum Fidelibacterota; class Marinisomatia; order Marinisomatales; family J089; genus J089. The sequence continues at coordinate 7,169 of JAADFQ010000003.1, read as the reverse complement.
TCCATTATCATGCCTACGGGAATGTGCTAATTTTTCCCTTTGGTGACGGGTCCTATCCTCCGGAGCCGGATGAAACCACATACCGGGAAATCGGTGCTGCGATGACGGTCGTGAATCATTTCCCTGTGGGAACCGGGAATGAACTGTTGAATTACGGTGTCAGCGGTGACCAGACGGACTGGACCTATGGCGTTGCCGGAATGATTTCCTATATCCCGGAAGTGGGAACCAATCAGGATAATTTCTGGCCTTCGGAGGACCGGGTGTTGCCGCTCTGCGAGGAACAGGTGGTGGCGAACGAAATCTTTGCCCGAGTGGCCGGCCCCGATCTCCGGATTAAGCCTTTGGATGCCCTGCACGACGCCGTCGTCACCGATTCCGTAATCCAAATTCAGGTGGCGAACCAGGGACTTCAACCGGGAACCGATATTCTCCTGAACTGGTATCCCCTGAATGCGCTGGTGGAAACCGGTGCTACTTCTTTGACTCTTCCCTCGCTTGCGGCTCGTTCCATCGATACGCTGGCTATCTCCATTCAGTTGAGCGAGAATGCGTGGACCGGATTGGAAACAGGATTAATTTTTACCCTGAGCGGAACCGATGCATTTACAATTACAGATACGGTCCGCTGGATCATCGGAACACCAACCATCGTGTTTACGGAAGATTTTGAATCCGGATTGGGAAACTGGAATATCACCAGCGGTTCCTGGGGCCTTACCGGGGATGCCTATACGGGGCAATTCGCGCTCAGTGATTCACCTACCGGTCCCTATCCGCCCCATGCCATGAATGTGATTCAACTGGCCGCTCCCGTAAACCTGCAAGGACTCGCCCATCCCACGCTTCAATTGGCTGCGCACTGGGACATTGAACCCAGTTGGGATTTCGTCCAGGTTCAGGCTTTTGCACCGGGAATGACGACGGTTTCCCTGGCAGGCGCCTATACCTCCCCGGGAACCGGTCAGGGATCGCAACCGTTAGGAGAACCGGGCTATCACGGACGGCAGAATGAATGGGTTCTGGATGCGCTGGATTTAGGTATAATGGCCAATCAGCCGCAGGTCTATATCCGTTTTATTCTAACCTCGGACGCCTATGTTCAGCGGGATGGATTTGTCGTGGACGATCTGCAGATTCAAGGCTATCCGGCCTATCGGATCGGCGATGCCAACCTGGATATGAACCGCGACGTAACGGATGTGCTGACGATCTCCGATTGGCTTGAGATCAGTCCCTTATTAACGGCCCTGCAACGCATGCTGGCGGATGTGAATCAGGATTCAATCCTCAATGACCAGGATGTGAATATCCTTTTGGAACAGATAATGGAAGCAACACCATGAAACGACTTTATTTTATGCTGGGATGGCTGGGAATGATCTGGCTGGCTTATGGAAATCAACCCGTTTCCGGCCAACTTCATGCCTGGGTATTTTTTACCGATAAACCGGCAGCGTCTTCCCCGGTTGTTCACCTCAGTCCACGAACCATTGAACGTCGACAGCGTCAGGGTTTGCCGGTCAACGGTTGGCTGGATCGCCGGCCGTCCACCGATTATGAAAACGCTTTGCAGTCCCTGGGACTCACCGTACGTCAACGGAGCCGCTGGCTGAACGCCGTATCCGTGGCCGGTACCCGGGACCAGTTGGATGCAGCGGCATCCCTGCCCTTTGTACTGCGAACCCAACCGGTGCGAATCACCCGCCACCCACGGGAAGATTTTCAACCGGTGACGATACCCCCAACCCGATTGAACCGGGATTCCCGGGTGTTGGACTATGGCTATGCCACGGAACAAATTGAACAGATCCGGATCAACCGGCTCCATGATTTGGGGTTCAACGGCGCCGGTGTCCGTGTTCTGGTTATGGATACGGGATTCAATCTGACTCACCCGGCATTCGATTCGTTGAATGTGATTGCCCAGTGGGATGTCATTAACGATGATTCGGTGTGCGCCAATGAAACGGCGGAAGAAACCAACGCGGGGCAGCACAATCACGGAACGGTGGTCCTGTCGGCCATGGCCGGATATAAACCGGGGGAATTGATCGGTCCCGCCTATGGCGCTGAATTCCTGCTGGCCAAAACGGAAATTGTGGATCAGGAAATCGAATTGGAAGAGGACAACTACGTGGCCGGACTGGAATGGGGCGAGGCGCGGGGCGCCGATGTCGTGAGTACGTCCCTGGGATATCTGGACTGGTACACCTATTGCGATATGGACGGGAATACAGCAGTAACCACCAATGCCATTGATCAGGCGGTCTCCCTGGGGTTGGTTTGTGTCACGGCAATGGGCAATGAGGGCGGGTATTCGCCGCCGGTCAATCCCTGTCAGGATGCCCTGACCTATTACATGATTGCCCCGGCGGATGCCGATTCGGTGATCTCCGTGGGGGCGGTGGACTCCAAGGGAAGCGCGGCCTATTTTACGTCTCACGGTCCGACCTACGACGGACGGATCAAACCGGAAGTCTGCGCCCGGGGATTACTAACAGCGGCGGTAAACCCCAATACCGATGGGTACATTTACAGCAACGGGACTTCCCTGTCCACGCCATTGATTGGCGGCGCTACGGCGGTTCTGGTGGGAGCCCGCCCCGATTGGACACCCATGCAAATCCGGGAAGCGCTGATGAATACGGCCTCCCAGGCTGATCAGCCGGATAACACGCTGGGGTATGGAGTGGCCAATTACTGGGACGCCTATCAGTATGCTTTTGTCGGTGTGGACGATGAGCAAAGTGTTTTTCCTGAATCTTTTTCCTCAATTTCTACCTGGCCCAATCCGTTTAATGGTGAATTCGTTATTTCCCTCCGAATTGAAAAACCGACGACAGGATCGCTTTCCATTGTGAATATGCAAGGGCGGACGCTGGAAACAATTGCTTCCGGTTCCTTTGCCGCCGGAACCCTGACCTACCACGTGAAGGCCCTTCAGGGACCTTCCGGCGTGTATTTCGTCATGTTGAAGACCGGGGATCAGGTACGGACTCATAAACTGATTTATCTGAAATGAAAAGTGGGAAAGTGCTTGCGTGAGTGCAAAAATTCACTCAAATTATTTCTTGCCTGGACCATTTAAAACCATGCGAAAGAATGTCCATCAATTTATCCTTCTGAGTCTCTTCATGGGATCCCTGTCCCTTGGCGAGCAGGTTCCGATCCTACGGGATGTGGGTCTGCCGCTACGGGTGGTGTCCGGTGAAGCGTCCCTGTTGATCTCCTGGGCGGTCCCCGATTCCATCGAACCGCAGGTGGTCCATTTATATCGATCCCTGTCACCGGACCTGGGATTTAAAGAGATTGCCGTACTTTCTCCGTCGGAAACGCGGTTCAATGATACTCGTCTGGAACCGGATACGCGCTATTTTTATCGTGTGGAATTGGACTTGGGTGACGGGCTGGTGTACACCAGTTCCGGAACGGCGCCGCCGTTTGGCCGCAGCATCACACCGATGTCCGCTGTTCGACCGGACACAACTACCATTGCCGATTTTGATCAACTCTTCTCCCGGGCTTTCCGACAGACGGTTCACCAAATCCTGCCGGAAGCCGATTCACTACTTATCCCGGAAGCTCAGGCCGTTCTTTGGGACCGAACCCACGGGCCCCATCCCTGGTTATCCCGGGTGTCGCCTGATCATCTGAACCCGGTTCATTCCCTGCTCACGGAATGGAGCAGTGATTCGGGAATTATTGCTTTGAGCGACTGGCTGCGGAAGGCCGAGCCTGCCGTTCGGAATCAATTATTGCTTTTGCCGGAAGAGTGGGCGACGGAATCCTCCACGAGAATCCAGGCCCTTGAAAACCGACTGGAAGAATTGAGTTCAATGTGGGACTCCGACCTCGATTTTTTGGCCTCCCTTCCGAATGTAGTACCAGTTCAGATCCGGACCGATACGGGACGGGTGCTCATTCTGAAAGTGATTCACCCGGAAAAGCTGTTGAATCCGGCGGTATGGGTGGCTTCGGAAGGGGATACCCTGTTTCCAAACTGGCCGGATTCCCTGTATTCGGGATTAACACTTCCGGTGGCTCTGCCAACGGCCTGGCACCAGGGCGTATTGGGTCAGGGTTCCGCAACCATTCAAACGCTCTTTTTTGATCCGGAACAGGACGTTATCAACCTATTTATTTCCGGTGATGTGAATTTTTCCCCGGAGTGGACAACACCGGGTCTTCCGATTGCACCGGAACCGCAACCCGTATGGATTAATGAGTGGCAGTATGATCCCGGATCGGGGAAATTCCGGGTGGAACTGTGGAATCCGGAAACAACCACTGGTGAATACGGTGTTTTTCTGAACGACCAACTGGTGTGGGATGTGGACTTTGGGTTTATATCCGCCAATACTTATCAGGATTCCATGGTTGCGGTTGTGGATGAACCGACAAAACCCATGTGGCTATCGCTGCAAAAAAAGGATGAAGATGTCTGGGAGCGGATCGGATCAATCCCCCTGTTTATTTCCGGGGCGAAGGGAAAAATCCGCCAGCCCGACGGTGGTGCCTGGACTGTTGATGCTCCGTCACTGGGGCGAACCAACCAATCAACGGGATATTCCTCTGAAACCATGAATATTCCCGATGTGTTTGCCCTGTATCAGAATTATCCCAACCCGTTTAACAGTCAGACCACCATATCATTCGATTTATTGCAATCGGCCAAGGTGAGTCTCTACGTGATGGACGCCCGGGGGCGGGTCGTGGATACCTTTGCGGAAGAATCGCCCATGGATCGGGGAACCTATACCTATTCCTGGAATGGACTCAATCATTCCAGTGGGATCTATTTTTTCACCATTTCGGCTCAGGTAGACGACTATTTACCGGTTGTGTTCAGCCGAAAAATGATTTACCTTAAATAATCCATGAAGACCCGGTCTTTGGAATCAAAGGGAAAGGAATAAGCTGTGAATCAATTTGATGATGAACTTCAGCGTATGGAAGAAATCGAGCGGGAAGAAGAACAAATATTTCAGGATGCAATCAATCTGGATGATCCGATTTCTTCCCTCGATGTGTCCCATCCGGTGACTGTACCCATGGGCACCACTATCAAAACCGTCGTGACCAAGCTTCATGAAAAGTCCGCCGGTTGTGTCCTGGTCGTGAAAAAAGATAAACTGGCGGGAATTCTCACGGAACGGGATATCCTGCTGAAAATTACCGGGAACGGGTATGATTTCAATTCCATTCTGGTGGATGACTACATGACTCATGATCCTGAATTTCTCTACATGACCGATCCCGTTGCCTATGCGCTGAATAAAATGTATGTGGGCGGTTTCCGCAACGTTCCCATCGTGGATGAATCCCGGCGTCCGGTGGGATTGGTGGGTATAACCGATGTGATTCGCATGATTGCCAATTATTTCGCCCAGGAAATCCTGAACCTTCCCCCCGAACCGAAGCGACAGGTAGTTACCCGTCCTGAAGGAGGCTGATCAGGGCTTTCTCTTTTTATCTACCCGTTCATCGATGTTTTTTAATCTACACCTTCGAGTTCGCCGGTTCCTTGCTGCCGGTATTTCCATGTTTACGCTGATCATTATTTCCGGATGCGCCACCCATCCCACGCCGGATCTGACCCGAATGAAAAAAGGCGAATCCACCTACGGGTGGTCGCTGGCAATTGAGAATATTCTTCCCTATGGTTGGTATCGGTGGGCAGTTACCGATAACACCAGTCTGGGTTTTCGCGTCGGGCTTCCGGTCTATGGAACGGGAATTGATATTTCACACATTCTCTATGCAAAAGAAAAAAAGTGGGATACCTTAAACCTGTCCTGGAGTTTGAACCCCAATCATAATATTGATGTGACCTATTATAAATTTTATCAGCGGGACTTCCGGGGCAATCCCGGAACATTCTGGTGGGCCTTCCGGGGCATGTATATTCCTACGGGAATCAGCGGGAATACCAGTACCCGCGTGGGTCTGCTTTTGGGTACGTTCCCCGGAAAACGCGTCGGGTATGAACTGGGATATTTCCATGATTTCAGTTCGATTCCGCTGCTGCAAATATTTAATCCGAAATGGCGCTGGGATGATCCCGCGAATGTGGCCCGCTACGGCGACACGCCCCACATCGATCCCGCTTCCGGTATGCCCTCCGAATTTTCCCGCCTCACGGGTATTTCCCTTCAGGTCTTCTTTAAGCTGGGAACCCGGACAGCGGCGGAAAATTGATCGTAGTTATTACTTTTACACTCGGTAGGTCACGGTGACCGCTGTAGATCCATCCCCTTCCGTTGAAACGCTGCTGGCGGAAGCGCATACATCAGAACCGGCCCTGGCGGCCTTTCTAAAGACGCTCATATCCAAGGCTGCGGAGAAATCCGTTACTGCGCCGGGAGCGCATCCTCTGATTACCGTCAATGCCCTGAAAAACCTCCTCAGTGACCGACGCACGGAACCACCCCCATCGATTTTAAAGTGGATATTTCATTGGGTCACTGCTTTTCCGGATGCTGCGGATACAGAAATGATTCCGGACAGGAAGCGCCGGAAAGAAATGCCCGGAACACTCTTTATATCTGATTTGGAAGAGGCCATAGAAGCCGGCGATCAGGCCGCCATGATCACGTCCTCGTCCTCCGGCTATTGGTTCCTGGCCAGCGCTTCGCCGGAATCCCTGCTGAATGTATTTCTTCAACACCTGTGTTCCGCCGGGCCCGGCTGGCCCGAACTCCTGTACGCGGCTCATCGCAGCGCAGCCTTTTGCCAATCCGGTGAAACCTTGTGGAAAATCATGGTGGCGCTCATTCGGATGATTCCTGAAGGCGGAATCCCGCTCCGCGATATTGTTTCTCCATCAACGTCACCGGAGGCAATGACTGAAAAAATCCTACAAACCGGAAACCCGGAATTCATCGTGCGGTTTTCCGCTTCCCTGAGATTGTGGGAGTTGGATAATCCGCGACAGGTCCTGATCCGGAAAGCACTTGGTGTTGCAATGCAAACGCTGGAAAAGGACGTTTCTTCGAGGGAAATCATAAGCGTTTCCCCGGAAGAAGCCGCAGGGGAAAAGAATTATCTAAGCCTTTTACAGGGGATGATTGAAGAGCCGGTTACCGATCAACGGATTGAGCTTTCCATTCGGACACTGGATGCCCTTCGGTTTTTGATTCCCCGGATAAATCAGAATAAATTGCCCC
>JAADFQ010000002.1 GCA_013152835.1 FCB group bacterium | reverse complement strand
GATTCCCGGATAATAGTTCCAAGGACGCTCCACCCCCAGTGGAAACGTGGGACATGGTATCCATCAGTCCGAATTGTCGCACGGCGGAGGCTGTATCTCCACCACCAATAACAGTGATGGCCCCTTCTACGCTGCATTCAGACAAAGTTTCAGCAATTTTCAATGAACCGGTCTCAAATCCGGGGGTTTCAAAAACGCCGACCGGTCCATTCCAGACGATTGTTCTGGATTCGCGGATAACCTGGGTAAATTTTTCTATACTTTTGGGACCAATATCCAATCCCATCAATGATTCCGGAATGGAACTTATGTTGTAGGTTCCAATCTCTTCGGGTGAATCCAGGCTGGTTGCTGCGATAACATCCGAAGGGAAAACCAGTTTCGCTCGTTGTGAACGATTCCTTGCGATAATCCGTTCCGCCATTTTTCGCATGGAGTCAACGACCAGACTTTTGCCCACCGAACGTCCCTGAGCCTTAAGGAAGGTAAACGCCATCCCGCCACCAATTAAAATCGTATCCGCTTTATCGGAAAAGCGATCAATCAGCGCCAATTTCGTATCAATTTTCGCACCGCCCAGAATCAGGGTTAACGGGCGCTCCGGCCGTTGAATCACATTCTGTAAATAACGCAGTTCTTTTTCTATCAAAAAGCCGATACCCTTAAAAGAAAATTGCCGGGCTACGCCTACGTTCGAGGCATGTGCCCGATGAGCAGTGCCGAAAGCATCATTGATATATATCTGGCCATGTTTGGCTAACTGGGCGCTAAATGAATCCTTATTCCCGGTTTCTTCCTCATGGAAGCGCAAATTTTCCAGTAAATGAATTTCACCCGGTTTGAGCCCCAGGGATACGTCCTGAGCGTCCTCAGATACGCAGTCATGGGAAAATTTTATAGGCATTTCCAGCAATTCGGCCATCGCTTCGCCAATGGGAATCAGACTCAATTCCGGGATCACCTGTCCCTTAGGACGTCCCAGGTGTGACATGATCACCACCGAAGCTCCCGATTCCAGACAGAATTGGATCGTCGGCAGCGCAGATTGGATGCGAAAATCATCGGTAACTGTTCCGTTTTGCAGAGGCACATTCAAATCCAGACGAAGCAGGACGCGTTTATTTTTCAGATCAAATGAGTTTATCGATCGCAGCATTATTGAATCTCTACCTATTCAGGGGTACTTACGGTTACGGCAGTAACGGTTACCGCACCACTTTTTTTCAACGACCATGCCGCCGAAGAAATGGTAGCCCCAGTGGTTAATACATCATCCACTACAATCAGGGCCCGGCCATTTACTGGAGCAGTTACCAGAAATGCATGGTCAAGATTATTCTTCCGTTCTTGCGCGGATAACGTTGTTTGTGATTGAGTATAGCGAATTCTTTTCAACGACCGCTTCAGAACCGGAATCCCTGTATTTTTCGCTATTCCGCGGGATATCCATTCCGCCTGATTATACCCTCGTTCACGGTATTTCACTGTGTGTAGCGGGATGGGAATGAGACCGTCGACATTTGCAAATACATTCGGTTCCAGCAGGTCAACCATTTTTCGCCCTAATTGAAAACCTAATTTAGCGTAGTCCTCATATTTCAAGGAATGAATTCCTCGTTGGAATTCCGATGTAAAATACCATCCGCAATAGGCATGATCGATAAATTCGGAATTGCGAAGACGGTAAATTTGATCCCCGGTTCCGACCGGCTTTAGTTTATTGCTGCATTCAGGACAGAACAGGTTATCTTTTTGATGTATAAGTTGCCGGCACCCAAAGCACAAAGGTGGATAAATCAGATTCAGTGTTCGCTGATAAGTTTCCTGCACCAACCGTGCGATCAACGCTTTGGAATCCATAACCATTATTGTAGATTAGTTTGTATGCATCGCAAACAAATCATTTCAGTTCAAAAAATCGTTTCTGGAGTTTAATCGTGGTCCGGCAAAAAAACAATCACCGCGAACGCCTGGACTTCCAGGATTTAATGCTGCACCGCATTTATGAAATCTTACTCGTGGCCAGTCCTTATGATGCATTTATTCTGGAAGAAGATGGTCGTCTCACGGAACAAATCCTTCAGGAATATCTGGGACTTAATTTCAGTTACCCGCCACGGGTCTGGGAAGCACATTCGGGAAAACAGGCCATCGACCTGGTTACCCAACGGAAATTTGACCTTATTTTATTAATGACCCGCATCGCCGGTACGAATCCACTCCAGTTAGCTACCAAAATAAAAAAACTCTATCCCAAGAAGCCGGTCGTTCTTCTGGCCTATGATGAATCCGAATTAAAACCGTTTGAAGAAGCCTTAAAACAGGAAAAACCGCCTATTAATAAGATCTTTATCTGGTCTGGACATGCCAATGTATTGTTAGCGCTCATCAAGCATATTGAAGACGCGAAAAATGCCCGTCGTGATATTAAGTACGGTGACGTTCGGGCAATAATATTTATCGAAGATACTCCCCGTTATTATTCCAGCATTTTACCGCTGATCTACCAGGAAATGCTGTACCACACACGTCAATTAGTCAACAAAAGTTTAAAAACCAGTACCCGGTTGCTCCATCTCAGGGCCCGACCGAAGATTTTATTAGCATCTTCGTATGAAGAAGCCAAAAAGTTTTTCGAAGCCTACCGTGATAACATTATCGGTATTATTTCCGACATCCGTTTTCCTAAAAACGGGAAGATTGAAAAAACAGCCGGTTTACAGTTCACGGAATATGTCCGATCCTACGAGCCGGCGATGCCGATTATCCTTCAGAGTTCGGATAAGAAACGGGAACGGGAAGCCACGAAGATTGGCGCTGAATTCCTACATAAAACCTCTCCCACCCTGTTACAGGATATCCGTCGGTTTATCCTCAATAATTTTGGTTTCGGCGATTTTGTTTTTCGTTATCCATCGGGACGCCGGATAGCCTCGGTTTCTTCTGTGGAAGAAATGATCGAAAAATTGCCCTCGATTTCTTCTAAATCCATTTCTTATCATGCGTCCAGCAATCATTTTTCCAATTGGTTGGCGGCCCGCGGAGAATTCGAACTGGCCTCGATCATACGATCCTATAAGGATGAGGAAAACATGACTCCCCAAGATCGAAAAAAACGACTGATCAAAGCCATGTTGGATTATTCCATTCAATTCAATCCGGTAGGAGTCGTCGAATTCTCCCGACAAATTCATCCCCTGTCCTCAAGTTTCATGCGTCTGGGACATGGCTCCATGGGCGGAAAAGCGCGTGGGCTGGCCTTTATTAATTCCATCCTGCAAAAAGAAAAGTTTGATGATCAATACCCCGATATAACAATCAGGATTCCCAAAATACTTGTTATTTCGACCGATGTTTTTGATCGATTCATGACTGATAACCAATTGTGGTCGATCGGTCTGTCTGCAAAATCAGAGAAGTACATCCATCGGAAATTCCTGAAAGGAACCCTGGCACCGGATATTCAGGATGCTCTTTGGCATTTAATCGAAAAAGTCCATTTTCCCCTGGCGATTCGTTCCTCGAGTATTCTGGAAGATTCTCAATACCAACCGCTTTCCGGATTGTATGCCACTTATATGTTGCCGAATAATGCATCGAATCTCCAGACCCGGTTCAAGCAATTGAGCGATGCGATTAAATCGGTCTACGCTTCTCTGTTCACGTCTGAGTCCAAATCATTCATTAATGCTTCAATTCACCGTCACGAAGAAGAAAAAATGGCGGTAATGATTATGGAATTAGTGGGCTTGAAATATGGCAATCGTTATTATCCAACCATCGCCGGGACGGCACAAAGTGTTAACTACTATCCCGTTTCCTACATGAAACGCGAAGAAGGTGTTGCCAATATTGCGCTCGGATTTGGACGCACAGTCGTTGAAGGGGGTCAAATCCTCAGATTTTCGCCCTTTTATCCCCATATTATTCCGCAATTTTTTTCCATCAAGGCAACACTGGATTCCTCGCAGCGAAAATTTTATGCATTAAAGCTGAATTCCAAGCGAAATCCACTCCAGGCGGGTGAATCGGGGAATCTCACCTCATATAATCTCGCAGATGCCGAGCAGGATGGTTCTTTATCCTGGGTGGGAAGCACACTTGTAGCTGATGATAATGTAATCCGTGATTCGCTGCAATATGCAGGAACCCGGGTGGTGACATTTGCACCGATTTTGAAATATAATCAGTTCCCCCTGGCTGACATTTTGAAAGACCTGCTCAAAATAGGTGAAAAATCCCTGGGTGGTCCGGTAGAACTGGAATTTGCCGTTAATTTACCCCGCAAGTCCCGGCGATTACCGGAATTTTGTCTTCTGCAAATAAAACCCATGGCGATCAGTACGATTGAAACGGAACGGGTCGATACCGGTGTTGACGGTGAAATCGTCGGACGCAGTTCGATTGCCCTGGGAAATGGAATTATCGAAGGACTGGAATACATCATTATCGTACCGCCAAAAACATTTGAGACTTCCAAGACACAACAGATTGCCAGAGAGATTGAAAAACTGAACGATTTGATCCCTGAAAACCGTGGTTATCTACTTATTGGTCCCGGTCGCTGGGGAACGGCTGATCCCTGGTTGGGAATTCCGGTGAACTGGAATCAGATTTCCCGTGCCAAAGTTATTGTTGAACTGGGCTTGGAAGATTTGCCTATCGACCCCTCTTTTGGGAGCCATTTCTTCCAGAATGTCACCAGTATGCGCATCGGGTATTTTACAATCAATCATAAAAACCCGGGAGATTCTTTGAATTATGATTGGATAGAACAACAGATACCGGTAAGAAAATTACCGTTGGCCACCTGTTACCAGTTGGATTCTCCTGTTGAAGTACGGATTAATGGCGAAAGTGGCGAAGGCGTCATTTTACGGCCGCCGTTGCCCGAAGAAGAACTCATGGACGAGGGGGAATCCACGGGAATATAAAAAAGGGGTCCGAAGACCCCTTTCAGGTGAGCATTTGAGTGTTAAATAACGCCTTGATCAAGCATGGCATCGGCCACTTTTATGAATCCGGCAATATTGGCGCCTTTAACATAATTGACATAACCATCCTGACTGCCGTTCTTCACACAAGCTTCATGAATGCTTTTCATGATGGAGTGAAGTTTCTGATCGACTTCTTCCCTTGACCAACTGAGTCGCATACTGTTCTGGCTCATTTCGAGTCCGGAGACGGCAACGCCGCCGGCATTGGCAGCTTTCCCGGGTCCAAAGAGTATCTTCCTGGACAGGAACACATCAATGGCTTCGGGTTCGGACGGCATATTGGCGCCTTCAGCAACACAGATACAACCGTTTTTAACTAACATTTCCGCTTCCGTTCCGGAAACTTCGTTCTGAGTTGCGCAGGGTAAGGCCACATCACATTTCACACTCCAGGGCCGTTCTCCGTCAAGATATTTCACATTATACTTCTCGGCATATTCCTTAATCCGGCCCCGCTTGACATTTTTCAGATTCATAACGAAAGCCAGTTTCTCCCGATCAATGCCATCCGGATCATAAATGGAACCGGAAGAATCGGAAAGCGTCACTACCTTGCCACCTAAATCCAGAACTTTTTCCGTGGCATATTGGGCCACATTTCCGGAACCGGAAATAGCAACGGTTTTTCCTTCGAATGTTTCATTCTTGGTATTCAGCATTTCCTGGGCAAAATACACGGCGCCGTATCCGGTGGCTTCCGGCCGAATGAGGCTACCGCCCCAATTAAGACCTTTACCGGTGAGGACGCCCACAAATTCATTTCTAAGGCGCTTGTACTGACCAAACAGGAAACCGATTTCACGTCCGCCCACACCGATATCACCGGCCGGTACATCCGTATCCGCCCCGATATGGCGTTGTAATTCAGTCATGAAGGATTGACAGAAGCTCATAACTTCATTATCCGACTTCCCTTTCGGGTCAAAATCAGATCCGCCCTTTCCACCGCCCATGGGCAGAGTTGTCAAACTGTTTTTGAAAACTTGTTCAAATCCAAGAAATTTCAAAATACTCAGATTAACCGATGGATGGAACCGTAAACCGCCTTTATAGGGACCAATGGCGGAATTGAATTCCACCCGGAATCCTTTATTCACCATGATCTCACCCCGATCATTTCTCCAGGGTACGCGGAACATGATCACTCGTTCAGGTTCGACCATACGCTCCAGTATTTTATTATGTAAATAATGGGGATGGTCCTGTAAAAAGTCCCAGAGGGATTCCACGACCTCCTGAACGGCCTGATGAAATTCGGATTCTCCGGAATTTTTGGACTTCACTGAATCCATGAAGGATTCAACTGTGTTGTACATTGTGTGTTTCTCCTACTGCATATTATAGGCATTAAGTATAGAGTTGTCTTCCGTAAAAGACGGGCAAAATTAAAACGGTTTATTTGCACCGACCTAACGAAATCAAAAGGATTTTCAGCAATTATATCCGCATAGAATTCTTTGGATATTCTCTTGATCCACAGGTAATTTTTCCGCCGTTATTTCATACATCTATGGCGGAGTAGCTCAGTTGGTTAGAGCAGCGGAATCATAATCCGCGTGTCGGGGGTTCGAATCCCTCCTCCGCTACCGACGACAAAAGCCCCTTTTCAGGGGCTTTTTCATTGCTCCATATTTGGGTTTTTTAGGTCATTTTTCAGGATATGGTGCAATAAATATGCAATATGTTTATCAGAATCACACCAAATTCACTTTAGTGCAATCTTCAATGGCGAAGTCAAGGCTTCCCACTGGCCTTTACCCACATTCTTTGAACCATCGAAAACGAGATAAGAATATTTCCCGTAATGCGGCACCAGTTCCCCGATTCTTGGCAGTGATTCCATATCAAAAGACAAAATAACCAGCACATCTTTGAATCCTTGCCAGGCTTGTCCGGTCAGGATAAAGGTGTGCCCACGCTCCGGATATGTTTTTCCGTTAATGGTGATTTGTCCCTCACTTCGGGTAATACGCCGGGAAATATATTCCGGTAATTTCCGTGGATTAAGAACGACCGGAAGTCCACTCTGATCACTCAGGTTTATTTCGTTAACGGGTCTGATAACCACGTCACGTTCAGTAATATTCTCGGCGAAGGTTTTAAAGAGAGTCGATTCCTCATCGGTAAAAAAGAATTTGTTTTTATTTCCCAGTGAAGCGGACAGAATCGGTTCAATTTCCTCGGGATAGAGTCGACGAAATAAATGAAAGTCGGGATCAACCGATATGGATTCAGCGCCAATTGGATAATTCATGGAGTACGAGGTAGAAGGTGAATTCAAAACAACGGTTGTATCGTACCCATTATCGAAATGTACCGGAACTTCCAGGCGATAATTCTGACCACTTTTTTCCAGTAAAGTAAAATGGATCCTCTGATCGGTCACCGAATCCAGTCGAATATCCAGCACCGGTGCACCCGCCTGATCAATCCACTGAGGAATAATATGGCTCAGGTCTTTCCCCGATGTTTTTCCAAACATATCCATCCATTCTTCCCATGAGATTTTCTGTCCCCGATAGTCTGTATAAATCTGTTTCCAGGCTGCAAAAAACGATTCTGTGCCGATTTCATTCTCAATCATGTGATATACCATCATGGCTTTATTATACCCAATCGTGCGGGTTTCGGGACTCGTCCGGTTAATGAATTCCCGGATGGGAAAATCATTCTCCGGAGTTACATAATTCACATATTGTTTCAGAATATCTTTCCGATAGGTTTTGGCAGATTCCGGAGAGCGTTTAAGTTTATAGCGGTAGTCGGCACCGTACACAGTGGCCGCTTCACACCAATTTCCCCGGTCGTAGTCCACATAGACGCTGTTTCCCCACCAATTGTGAAGCACTTCATGTCCCAGGGACGTATACACAATGAACGGCAGACGAATAACCTGTTGACCAAGTAAAGTCCAGGCCGGCATTCCGTAACCGGTAGGAAAGAAATTCTCCACAACGGTAAATCGCCGATAGGGATACGGACCGATTAATTGGGAATATTGGCGGATATACCGAGCGGTGGCCGGAAGATACTGATCAAACAATTCTGTATCGGCTGCAAAGAAATAACAGGCGACTTCGATGCTGTCGACCCAGGTGGACTTGGTGATAAACGGCGCGGCCATGAACATATTGCCGTCATTTTTAAAAGGATTCTCCCAGGATTGTATCTTCCTTCCCTTTTCGGATTGATTACCTACGCGATTTCCATCACTGATGGATTCCCAGTCAGCCGGAATATCAGCCGTGAGGCTGAAACTGGAGACGGGTTCCTTCCCCGTTGGATAATAGGTAGCCGACGGACTGAAATAGGCGCCCTGTTCCGAAATGGTGGCGGAAACTTCCCGGCCAACGTTTTCATTGGAAAAACGCACATTTTCAATATCCTCATAGAATTCACCGGAATACGCAATCGAATAACGGATTAATCCCGTTGCTTTCGACTGAAACGCAAGAATTTTTGTTGTTTGATCCTTTTGCAATTGATTGACCTGATCTCTGAATTGGTCCGGCGTATCGTCAGCATCGGCAGACGCAAATACCTGAAACGTCACTGGAGTATTCTCAATCTTGAACGATTGAACATTCACGCCTGCATTTAAGGCAAACAGATTCCATCCTTGTTTTACTTGCATGGTCCCATGATCAGACAATTCTGCGGAACGGTTAGCAGTATCAATTTTCAGATAGATATTGTGGGACTCAATTTCTACGATCGTTACATCCTGGTTCTTACAGGCAACCAGAAATAAGATCGACATGATCAGTATTCGTCTCATTGGTTTTCCTCGAACAAACTTTTCTGGATACTTCATTATCGCACGACCACGGAAATGGGATTTTTCCGATCCATATACTTTTCGGCAACCCGCTTGACATCATCGATAGTGACCGATTTTAATCCGTCCAGAAATTCCGCATCGGCGTTCATATCGCCGTCAAAATATTGGGAATAACCCAGATAATAGGCCTGATTAATACCGGACAAACGGCGGAACATCATTCGCCCCAAATACATGTTGATCGATTTTTCAAACATAGCCTGGTCAACATCAGCAAGCATCTCTGTTGTAAAGAATTCCGGAAACTGAGGAAGTAATACATCAACATTCTCAGGACGGGTTCCAAATTTAATCGCAAACAGCGCCCGATTCTTTTTTACCGTAATTCCGGCCTGTATTCGGTAGGCCATCCCTTGTTTTTCCCGAATATCAAAAATAATTTTGTCCGCGAGAATCAGGGAAAGGGCTGTTAGCGCAGGTTTATCCTCAGGATCAATCTCTTTGATGAACCCCCAAAATAGATAGGACTGCGCTCCGCCGCCATTTTCAAGAATCGATACCGGTTCCGTATTGAGTCGAAAAGTGCTCTGGGCAGCGGATTCCGTATCTTTCTCGGTGGATCCTCCGAAACCGGTAAAAAGACTTCGGACCGTTTCCGGCTCTTCCGGTGAAACGACGGAAATAATCAGGTTTTGCGGTGTCCAGTACTCTTTAGCAAAATTTTGTAAGGATTCAAAAGTCAATTCCGGTGGTTCTTTCTGATTGCGGTTATACACTTGTGCTTCCACCAGTTTACTAAACGTATCCCGGGCCTCATTTTTCCGCGTCATGGAACCATGATTTTCGGAAAATGAAGCTACAGCTTTCGAGTATTCTTTTTTTGTAGGGACAAAGTCATTGAAAGTGGTATTTAAAAACGTAATTACGCTCGTTAAATCGTCGGCTAAACCCTCAACACGGATATATCCGAAATCGTCGTGTAGATAAATATTATCCATGGGAATAAAGGGATTGTCGTTGACAGTGAATGAAAGACCATACCGGGCAATTTTCTGCTGAATTTCATCGGATTTCATTCGCTGGCCGAAACAATCATGTAGAATTTTGGCTGCATCCTTACCGAATTGTTTTTCCAGCCGGGCTTTATGTTTGAATAAATAATGGACAGCAACCAGGGGACTGGCTGCGTTTTGTTTGACAATCAGCGTGGTGCCGGTACCATCATGATCGTACAATTTTACCAGAGTCGCATCGGACGTTTCTTGATTTTCCAACCCCATGGGATGATGGATTATTATCAGGGGATTGCCACGTATTTTGAATCGCTTCAGTGTTACCACGGCCTTCGTAAACCGATCTGGTTCAAAAGAAGTTAAAAAACCATCAATGCCCTCTCCGGCAAAAACACTGGCATTATAAATCCCAAACATGTGGGGCTTTTCCATGCTTTTGTAGAACGCTGTCTTTTCTTCCGATATGAAAGCTGTCACGGCATCTTTCTTCATGGAGAATTTCATACCTTTAACAGCATGATCCAGGAATGCGATCATCCCGTCCAGATCCTCATCGGTCGAAGCAGTGGCTTTAATAACCAGATAATTCTTCACCGGTGACCGGAAAATCTCTACGGAAATTGAGGATAGCGACTCATTAAAGTTTATTCTGGCTTCTGACTTTATCTGATCGATTTTTGAAGCAAGGATTTCATCCATCATGTCGAAAAATCCGGGAGCCGGGCGCAGTGGTAAAGGATAAGCCAGATGAATCAAGGTCGTAGAATCCTGATGGGAACGGTGAAATAGTCCTTCGCTGGAAATTTCGGGAACGTTAAAACCGGTGGCAAAATCTGCATCGGCAGGGCGGAAAACCGTTCCGGGGCCGGGTTTACCGTAAATATCTTTAATCCAGCTCAGCATGGTGTCAGGATCAAAATTCCCGATAGCGCTTAAGATCATATTATTCGGAACATAATTCCCCTTATAAAACTGGCGTACGGCAGACAGCGGCAGTGATTCGATCGTGGAATAGGTTCCTAAGGTTGGCAGAGACAACGAATGCCCATGATACAGAATGGACTGGATATCCTGTTCGACCTGAGTCTCCGGATCGGCCAGACTCTGGGCAATCTCCTCCAGAACAATGCCTTTCTCCTTTTCATATTTATCTTCCGGCAGAGTTGAGTTAAATAACATATCGGCCTGAATTTCCATCCCCTGTCGAATGTAATCCGCCGGTGTCACCATCATGTAATTTGTATAATATTCCCCCGTATTGGCATTATTATACCCTCCGATTCGGTCAGTATCATCATAAAGCTCTTTCTGCGTCCTGGTGGTGGTACCATTAAACAACAGATGCTCCAGCATATGACTCATTCCGCTGGTTGCGTAGGTTTCATATGCCGATCCGGTTTTCACGACAACATTGACGCCCACCATAGGCAGTGCGGGATTTTCCATCAGAATGACATCCATACCATTATCAAGGCGATGTACGGAAACGCCATTTGGCAGGGAACTCCCCAAACTGATTGCACTCAGAAATACACAGGAAATGATTCGTACAAAATTAGTCATCATTGGAAGTCCTTTCGTGATTATCCATTGAAATGGCTGTCATTCTACATAAACAGACTTTAGATCGCCCCTGAATCCGGGTTCCATTCATGGCGCAATTATTTTATTGATTTGGGCGTGGACTTTGCTCATTACCGGTTCCCAGAGGCAATCAGCATC
>JAADFQ010000001.1 GCA_013152835.1 FCB group bacterium | reverse complement strand
CTGGAAATCGGTCCCGGTGAAGGGGCGCTCACGGAAAAACTATTACCGCTGGTAGAAAAGCTGGCGGTGATCGAGATCGATCCGTTGCTGATTCGACATTTACAGGAGCGGCCCGATTTCCGCGATGTCCATATTATTCACGGTGATGTGCTGTTTTTAGAATTGCCAACCCTGCCCTTCCCGCTGCCGGTGCGGGTCATGGGCAATATTCCCTACAATATTACCTCGCCGATCCTGTTCTGGCTCATCGAACAGCGGGCGCATTGGTCCGATGCTTACCTCATGATGCAGAAGGAAGTGGCGGAACGGCTCACGGCGCCGGTGGGGTCCAAGACCTATGGCCGCCTGACGGTGATGGTCCGGGCTTTCCTGGATGCGGAAGTCCAGTTTACCATTCCCCCGGAGGTGTTTATTCCCCGGCCCCGGGTGGAATCGGCCATTGTACGGTTTACCCCGAAATCGGAGGTGTTGGTGACACCGGACCGGTTTGACCGCTTCGAAAAAGTCGTGGCGGCGGCCTTTGGTCAGCGGCGCAAGATGCTGCGGAATTCTCTGAAAGGTTTCAATATTCCGGAGGCAGTGCAGGAAGAAATTGATTTCACCCGGCGCCCCGAAACCCTGACCCTGGCCGAATTTGTGAAACTTTCGGAACCGGCCATCATCTAATCTATATATCATCCCGGTCCGGGGTGATCCATTTCTTGAGAAACACAATAATTAGCATTAACTTTCTTTGCTTTACTCGAAACGAAAATAAGGAGTAGAATGGCCAAAGTAGGAAGAGCAATCAACGAATCCAACCGAAGTCTCAGTCGTTACCTGGAGGAAATCGGTAAATTTGAGCCCCTGCCTCCCGCCCGGGAAGTGGAACTGGCGCAGCGGATCAAGAAAGGCGACATGGAAGCTTTAACCGAGCTGACAGAAGCCAATCTTCGCTTCGTGGTATCCGTTGCCAAGGATTATCAGGGACAGGGTCTGCCTCTGACCGATTTAATCAATGAAGGTAATCTGGGACTGATTAAAGCGGCGGGACGTTTCGACGAAACCCGCGGATTCAAATTTATTTCCTACGCGGTATGGTGGATCCGCCAGTCGATCTTACAGGCGCTGGCTGAACACTCCCGCATTGTACGTCTGCCGTTGAACCGGGTTGGGACCATTAGTAAAATCACTAAAACCGCCGAAAAACTGGAAGCGGAAATCGAACGGTCACCCAACGAGGATGAAATCGGACGGCAGCTCGAAATGACCCCTGATGAGGTCCTGGATGCCATGCGGATCTCCCGCCGGCATCATTCCCTGAACGCTCCCTTCCGGGAGGGTGAGAAAAATTCCCTGATCGACGTGATCGAGGATGAGAATCAGATGTCGCCGGATGCGCCGCTGATGAGCGAATCGCTGAAAGACGAAATCCGGCAGTCGCTGAATACCCTCAAGGAACGGGAACGACAGGTCATCAAAATGTATTTTGGAATCGACCGGGATTATGCCCTGACCCTGAATGAAATCGGGGAAGAGTTTAATCTGACCCGGGAACGGGTCCGGCAAATCAAGGAGAAGGCGATTCGCCGTCTCCGGCACCGGTCACGCAGCAAAGCGTTGCGCACATATCTTGGTTGATATACACCTGAAGGAGGTGAGATAGGTGGTCGAAGTCACCGTACGTGATAATGAAAATTTGGAACGGGCCCTGCGTCGTTTCAAGAAAAAATGGGAACGGGCCGGAGTCCTTCGGGAAGTAAAACGGAAATCGTTTTTTATCAAGCCCAGTGATGAGAAACGGGCCGCGCGGAAAAAAACCATCCGCCGGATGGCCCGCTTTGCCCGGCATTAAGTTACCGTAAATCATCTGAAAAAGGTCCGGAATTTCCCGGACCTTTTTTATTTTCTGACCCTTTTTATCACCCACACGAGTACACAATGCTAATTCGCAGTATATCCGGCGTACGCGGTCTCACGGCCACCCGCCTGAATTTGGCCACCATCCGGGCCTATGCCCGTGCGGTGCATACCGTCCTGCCCAAAGGTCCCATTATGCTGGGCCGGGATACACGCCCGTCCGGGGAAGCCCTGTTGTCGGAATTGACACAGGAATTGATCCGCTTGGGCCGCCATGTGATTTCCTGCGGCGTGGCGCCCACGCCCACGGTTCAGTTCATGACCGAAAATACGGAAGCGGTAGGCGGCATTATCATCACCGCCAGTCATAATCCCATTGAATGGAACGGACTCAAATTTGTACAGGAAAACGGTACGTTTTTCGGCCCCAAGGATTGTGAACGACTGTTTTCCACCGTGGATGCGGATCGTCCCCGGGAAGATGCGCCGGAAGCGGGCTTGTTCTGGCAGGATCGCAACGCCATTCAAAAACACATTATCCGGGTTATTGAACAAAAAGTGGTGGATCTGAATGCCATTCGCAACCGGAAGTTTACGGTCGTGATAGACGCGGTCAACGGTGCCGGTTCGGAGGCTCTCCCGGCTCTGCTGGAAACCCTGGGCTGCACGGTAATTCCCCTGTATTGCGATGGTAGCGGCGATTTCAAACGCGGCGCGGAACCGCTACCGGAAAACCTGGCTGACCTTTCACAAACGGTAACGGATAATCATGCCGATGTGGGTTTCGCTGTTGATCCCGATGCCGATCGCCTGGCGGTGGTCTCTGAACAGGGTCGGCCTCTGGGAGAAGAATATACGCTGGTGCTGGCGGCAGAGGCTTATATGCAATCGATAACCACTCCGGAAGTACTAGTGACGAATCTCTCCACTTCCCTGGCGCTGGATAAACTGGCGGAAAGCCGGGGCTGGCGCGTGGAACGGTCCGCTGTGGGCGAAATCAACGTGGTGGAAAAAATGCTTACGTTAGGCGCCAACCTGGGCGGCGAAGGGAACGGCGGTGTCATTCTCCGGGGAGCGCATCTGGGACGGGATTCCCTGGTGGGAGCGGCGATGATCCTTCAGCGAATGGCCTTGACGGACAGGCCTATCTCGCAAATCCATGCCGGATTACCTCAATTCACCATCGTCAAGTCCCGGGTGGATTTGTCCGGAATTGACCCGGATCATATCCTGGAGAAGATTCGGAATGGTTTTACCGATGCTTCCCTCAACACGGAAGATGGATTGAAACTGTCCTGGGACGATCGCTGGGTTCACATTCGTAAATCCAATACGGAACCGATTCTCCGGATTTATGCGGAAGGTCCCACAAAACAGGCGGCGGAAGAATTAGTCCGTAAAATCCGGTCATTTATTTGACCGATTCCGGCAGCGCTGCCGGGAAAAGAAGGTTCCGGTTTACACGTGACCCGTGGTTTTGGTACCGGAAAAACCGGGAATCGGTTTATAACGTATATGAATCCAA
This sequence comes from FCB group bacterium, assembly GCA_013152835.1. GTDB lineage: Bacteria > Fidelibacterota > Marinisomatia > Marinisomatales > J089 > J089. The sequence goes on along the minus strand of JAADFQ010000001.1, from coordinate 7,757 downwards.
TCGCAGTAACATACTGCCATATTTCAGATGGATCTGAATCTGGACCGGCAGGCGGCGATCATCATCAGAAAACCAGATTTCCATATCACCCTGATTTTTAAATAAACTCCGTTCCTTACGAAAAGGTTTGATTTTCAGACAGGAAAAGGTTCCCGCAGGAACGGTGATTTCCTCCCGTCCGGCTATTTTTAACCGGAAATGAGTCTCCCGGTTATTGTCGAAAGCGGCGAAGTCCAGAATACTGTCCACTTCCAGGGGGATGGTGCGGAGATAATAAAACAGGGAATAAAAATCCCGCAGCGGACTGGAAATCCGGAAGGTGTCCCGGCCGGTAATCGCGATTGAATTATCATAGTCCACCCGGGTCAGGGTGGACAATCGGTATGATCCCTCCCGGATCACCTTTTTTTGCCGGTGAGTGTATAATTCCCGTTGATTGATCCAGGTGTGAATCTGGTCCCTGATTTTATAGATTCGGTCGGCAATTTTTCCGGTCCGCGCCGTAAATACAACGTGGTAAACCGGCGTCGTATCCACCGTATCGAATTCCAGAACTTCGAGGGACGCCTTTCCGGCCGGGATGAGATTAAATTGAGCAATATAGTGAAGCGATTCGCCGACCCGGAAAGGCAGGGTTTGACCCTGGAGCGCCAGGCCCAGGAGGCTGAGCACGGTAATGAACTGTACCCGCATCAATTCCGGATCCGGATCAGGGAAGCCTGCTCCCAGCGATAGACAGTGGATCCGGACGAAGGAGGCAGGGTTCCCTCATCGATGATCAGGTCCACGGCTGAACCAAATTCCGCATTGATTTGTTGAATAGAATTCATGGGCTTTTGACCGGTTCGATTCACGCTGGTGGTCGTAATCGGACGGTCAAAAAATAGGCTTAATTGTTGGCAAAACCTGTGATCCGGGATACGAATCCCCACGGTTGAACCGGGTCCGGCGACGGCCGTATGTACCCATTGATCTCTGACGGGAAGAATGACGGTTGTGTGACCGGTCAGATAGGGGCGAACCAGTGAAAATTCATCCGCGGATAACGTAACCATTGGCCGGATATCTTCCGCATTCGGCACCAGTACACTCCAGGGACCGCCCCGACCTTTTACGGTTTCCAGCCGCTTCAGGGCCGCTTCATTGGTGGCGTCGACGCCAAATCCATACAGGGTATCCGTGGGATAGATGATTAAACCGCCCTTGCTGAGAATATCCTTAGCCTGTTCGAGAGCTGTGGGATCATTGACCGATACAATCATATTCTTAGGCCGGTTGCGATGCCTTCGGTCGTGTTTTCCATCGACGGTGAAACCAGAAATATTGTTCCGGATGGGTTCGGATGGCCGCTTCCAGCCGGGACGTGTAGCTTTGAACAATTTGATTAATAGAGGCCGTATCGGGAATATGGAGGGGAGCAAACCGGATGGTATATGTTCTCCATCCGGTGGCATGGCAGGTGCCGAAAACCAGGGGCGTGCCCAGGCGTCGATGAAAAACAGCCGCACCGCGCGGAGTGGAAGCCGGACGTTCGAAAAAATCAACAAAGACACCGTTGCGCCGGGCATCCTGATCACTGGCCAGTAATAAAATGCGGTTGGATTTCAAGACTTTTTTCAAGGTTGAGGTTCCCCGTTTATTGTAGATATGGTCAATGGCCCCGGTTTCCCGCTGTTCCCGAAAAAATTGGTTGGCGCCCTGGTTGGATTGCCGATTGGCCACGGCCGTGGTCGCATATCCGTTATGCCCCAGCCAGGCTGCCAGCAGTTCCCAGGAACCCCAGTGCCCGGTGATCAGCAGGGTTCCCTGCCCCTGTTGCCGCGCCTGATCCAGATAGGCCTGTCCCTCCACCCGAAAACGAATCGCGTGGTAGGATTGGGGCAGGAGAATGAAATTGAGAAATTCTCCGGTAAAATGGCGATAAAGATTTCGGATTACCCCATCCAGTCGCTCCGGGGAATATTCGGGGAAAGCCGCTTCCAGTTGTTGCCGGGCCAGGGCTTTCCGCAGCGGCACATGGTGAAATAAAAAAGACGCCAGGCGATCCCGGAGGCGAAAGATTGTGTTTGGTGAAAGCCGCCTCAGGAACCGCGAAAGGACGGTGAATGCAGAATAGGTTATGGAATCCATCATGTGTTCAGTGAAAGACCATGAATAAATTACCGCTCAAGAACCCATTTGACCTATTGAAGCAGGACCAGTTTCCGTACGGAACGGTGATTTCCCTGGGTGAACACATAAAAATACAAACCGCTGGAAACGGTCAGGTGGTGATCATCCCGGCCGTCCCACACAAACGTCTGACGCCCGGTGGAAAGTGTATTTTCAACCAGGGTTTTCACCCGTTCTCCCCTCAGATTGTAAATCACCAGCGAGACCGGTCCCTGATTTCCGGCAGAGACCGGAATCCGGGTCATTCCGTTAAAGGGATTGGGATAATTTTGTCCCAGGTGAAACGCAACGGGTTGCGTCGGATCGGGCCCGGTCGTTGATTGGGTCAGTATTTCCTGGATCGGATTCCCGGTGGCATATTCCGGCGTAATTCCCAGAATTTGGCTGGCGGTAACGGCAAAATCCGGTGTTCGGCGATAGGTTCCGGTGACCAGATTCGACCGGATATCAGGACCTGCCGCCAGGAGCATGATGTGCCGGCAGCCGTCGCAGTCATCGCCGTGACCGCTGAAGCCGCCATGCTGATCATCGTGGCGGCCATGGTCATTGGTGACCATTAAATTGGTACGCCCGGCGTAGACCGAATCCTGTTGCAGCGCATCCCAGAGAACACCCACGCAACTGTCCGCAACCTGAATGGCCTGGGTGTAGGCCGCCCAGTCGCCGGAATGTCCGGCATGATCCACGCCGGCAAAATAGACCCAGAGCAACCGGGGATGCGTGGCATTCATCACGTCCAGCGTATTTTGTAAAACATCCTGGTCTTCGGACCCTTCACTCACAAACGAGGGCCAGAAATCCGGTCCGTAATCCGGGTGGAAGCTGGGCAGCCAGAGCGAGGGAACATATTTGAGGATGTACACGCAACTGTCGGCGGAGATCGAAGCCTGTTTGCGGAAATATTCAAATAAGGTTGGTTTTCGTGTATATTGGGTGGACTGTCCGTTGATAATCGTATCCTGCACGGTAGTCCAGCTTCCGCACCAGAGGGCCGGAATCGCCCGGGATGTGTAGGTCAGGGAATCATTATAAAATGTATTGACCAGCGACCCGTTTCGGGCGATGGAATTCATGTTGGGAATATAGGTGCGGTTGGGATCACCAAAGGTTTCACTGTAGCGGGCGCCGTCGATAATGACGACCAATAAATTGTTGGAAGCCGTCTGGGCGCCAAGGAAGGAATAACCGGACAGGGCTGTCCACAGGAACCAAAGCATCCCGATCCGGAAAAAACCACCCCGATAACTATCGGGGGGATATCGCCTGTTGGGAGCGTGTTGGACACAGGTAGCGCGGATTTTTTCCGGGGGTTCCAATATTTTGGTGAACATTTGGATACCTTTCAGTGTAAAAGAAGTCGCATGGCCAGGAGGAAAATACAAGCAACACCAATAGAAATCTATCGATGGAATTTATTATTCCACCGACCTAATATAGTCGTAGGATTGTACGTAGTTGAGATAATCATGAGCCTGCCTGCGTCCGATGAATCGGATCTTCGGCAGATAAAACCGGAAACCTGAGATGGGCGATACCAACACAATCATCGTTGGCTTCTTACTCGTTACTCTTTACGTTTTAATAAATGGAGTAACGTTTGCTTTTCGTCGAGAATACGGGTAAAATTATTTGATGATGAAACACGGTTTTAGTCTCATACTTCTCGTTTCGCTTTTATCGGGATCACCGGAAATTGTTTACCGGGTTCCCATTCAGGGGACGATTGATCTCGGTCTTCCTCCCTTTATTGAGCGCGTTCTGGACCAGGCCGCCGAGGAAGGAGCCGCGGCGGTGATCTTTGATGTGGACACTTTTGGGGGCCGGGTGGACGCCGCTACCCAGATTAAAGATGCTATTTTATCCGCCACGGTTCCCACGATAGCCTTTATTAATCGCCGTGCCATCTCGGCGGGATCGTTAATTTCTTTAAGCTGCGAACAAATTTTTATGACCGGCGGCGCAACCATCGGAGCAGCCACAGCAGTTGACATGTCCGGAAAAAAAGGTTCGGAAAAAGTCATCAGTTATATGCGGGAGGAAATGGCCTCCACGGCGGAACGGCGCGGCCGGAATACGGACATTGCCAAGGGAATGGTGGATGAAGAATTGAATTTCACCCATCTGGTTATTGATGGCGATTCCGTGGAGGTGAACGATCTGGAAGGACGCAAAGAAGGGAAGCTGATCACCCTCACCACGGAACTGGCACTTAAATATCATATCGCCGACAAGAAAACCGAAACTTTTGATGCTGTTCTGACCGCTTTGGGCCTGGAAAACGCGGTCGTGATGGAAAAACATGAAAATTGGTCCGAAAAATTTGTCCGCTTTTTAACCAATCCCATTGTGGCTTCCCTGTTGACCACGTTTGGATTCCTGGGAATTTTATTCGAACTCCAGAGCCCCGGCTGGGGACTTCCGGGGACGGTAGGCGTGATTTGTCTGGCGCTTTCGCTGGGCGCTTCCTACATTGCCGAACTGGCCACGATGACGGATGCCCTGATCATTTCATTCGGTGTTCTGCTGCTTCTGCTGGAAGTCCTGGTCATTCCCGGTTTCGGGATTTCGGGTATCGGGGGTATCCTGTTCATTCTTTGGGGATTGTATCAATTACTGCTCCCGGACATTCCGGTAGGCAAGGAGATTCAAGATATGGCATTATTCGGATTGACAATCGGAATCATTGGCGGACTGGTCGCGTTGGTGATCCTGTTCCGCCTGTTAACGCGCACAAAATTCTGGACCAAACTCACGGCTCCCGGTGCGGAACTCCGCGATCAGGGATACACAACATCGTTCGGGTTTGAACAGCATCTGGGACAGTCAGGCGAAGCCTTGTCGGACTTACGTCCTTCCGGATGGGCCACGGTAGGCGAATCCCGCCTCTTTGTGGTGACGGAAGGCGATTTTGTTTCCAAGGGTGAACCGGTCAAAGTTTTAAAAGTGGACGGCAATCGCGTCGTTGTACGAAAAATTAATTCAACTTCACAGGAGTAAATCATGAGTACTATTTCCCTTATCCTACTAACCTTCATCATTCTATTTCTTTTTGTTTTATTTTATTTCGTTCCCATTGGCTTATGGATTCAATCCGTGGTCAGTCTGGGGCTGGGACGAATTACCATTGTCGATTTGATCCGGATGCGGCTGCGTAAAATATCGCCGCGACTGGTGACCGACGGGGTCATTAATCTGCATAAGGCCGGTCTGCAAACCATTACCACGGACATGCTGGAAACCCATTTCCTGGCCGGGGGAAATGTGCCCAATGTGGTGGCGGCTCTGATTGCGGCGGATAAAGCCAAGATTGAGCTTCCTTTCGAAACCGCCACGGCCATTGATCTGGCCGGGAGGGATGTGAAAACAGCGGTCCAGACCAGTGTCTATCCCAAGGTAATCAACGCTCCCAAAGAAGGGTATCTGGCCGCCGTGGCCCGGGACGGTATTGAATTGAAGGCCCGCGCCCGGGTGACGGTCCGGACCAATATTCCCGGATTGGTTGGCGGCGCCACTGATGAAACCATTATCGCCCGTGTCGGCGAAGGGATTGTCAGCGCCATTGGATCTTCGGATGATTATTCAGTGGTTCTGGAAAATCCGGACCGAATTTCCAAGACAGTGTTGCATAAAGGATTGGATGCCGGTACGGCCTATGAAATCCTATCCATCGATATTGCCGATCTGGATGTGGGGAAAAATGTGGGCGCCCGACTCCAGGCTAATCAGGCCCAGGCCGATCTCCAGGTCGCCAAGGCACGGGCGGAAACCCGCCGGGCAATGGCCGTAGCCGCCGAACAGGAAATGAAAGCCCGTACCCAGGAAATGCGCGCCAAAGTGGTGGCAGCGGAAGCGGAAATCCCCAAAGCCATGGCTCAAGCATTCCGTGAAGGAAATTTAGGCGTCCTGGATTATTATAATATGAAAAACATCATGGCCGACACGTCCATGCGCGATTCGATAGCGTCGGATACCAAATCGGACGCCGATGAGACTCCGGAAATTCCGAACGAGCCGAACGAGTAACGATGGAAGGAATCGGTTACTGGGTCTTTCTGCTGGTCCTGTACCTGCTGTCCGGCCTGCTGAAAAAAAAGCGTCGAACGGAAGCGCGACGTCGTCTGGAAAATGAGGACGAACCTCGCCAGACCCAACCGGAGTCGGCGGGCCAACCGGAATGGCTGAAAAATATTTTTCAGGATTTATCCGGTCTTAAGGATGAAATTCAGCCCCTGGTAGAACAGGACATTCAGGAAGACGAACCCCTTCCATATGTGGAGCCGGAAACGGTGCCGGAAGAAGAAATGGAAGAAGATTATTCGGATGTGTCTGAATTTGTAATGGATATGAGGGATTCCGGAATGCCGACGGAACCGGATCATCATGATGATTCGATTCTCGAACAACCAGTCACCAAACAAGGTTTTCTAGTGCTACTGCACAATAAATCCGGCCTCCGGAATGCCATCCTGCTTAAGGAAGTGCTGGATAAACCCCGGGCACTACGCCCTTCGATACGTTAATTAACGTTTGATTCGGGCGCCTTTGTCTTCCTGAATAAAGATCCAGGCGGCTACCTTGCCGATATTAAAGGGCTGCTCTACGTTCCAGTACCGTAAGCCGTGATGAAATTGTGAACTACTGTCATCCGCCGGAAGGGATTGGATATATTCCAGAATGCCCCGGATTCTGTTTTGCCATCGGAGTACATTTGATTTTCGTAAATCCACCCACCCGGCATGGGCCCAATCATCCAATTTTTCCGGCGTAAGGGGAATGGTGTCTTCCCCGCGGTAGGCGGGGATTTTTATTTCCGGTCCCCGCAGTAATCGTCGGCCGTCGGGAAGCAGAATCGGTATTCCGATTGAGATGATTTCCGCCCGTGCCTGGCGATCCGATAAAATCCGTTCTTCGAGTCGGGCCACAATATCGTCGGTTTTCCAGTCAGGCAAATCCTTCAAATTCCCGCAGATACCCTGAATCAGGTGCGCCTCGTGAAGTAATTTTGAAAGCCGGGGCGGCCCCAGGATCTCAAACGCCACACTGCAGGTCTTATATTTTTTCTCCAGACGCTGCATTTCCTGAAGCGCCTGATGCCGGATATACCCGGCGCGATAGGTGGGACCCATAATGGAATTGTCCAGCGCATTGATGATATCGTATCCCGTGCTGTCACCGATGATTTCCAAAATGACATTTTCGGCTATTTCCTCCGGAGTCACAAACTCCATCTGACCGGCGGTGGTGATGGTTTCGAATTCGCCCAGGGAAAAAATGCCGTTTTCCCCGGTATCAATGTAGACCGATTTCAAATTTTGGTTCAAATTCTGCCAGGAACCGCGATATGTAAAATCGAATTCCTGACCCAGCTCCATCGCCGTATCCGGAGGGCAATCCATTAACGGAATCGGCTTTCCTTTTTTACGGACTTCCCCATACTGAATTCCCTTCCAGGCGATGGCGGCGGCCGGTTTGATTTCCTTGCAGATCGGTCCTCCGGGAGTGCGTCCCATCAGAAATAAAAGCAAGGTATGCGCCCCGGCCAGGGACGATTTACTGAGCAGAACCCGTGAGGGTCGTTCTTCGCT